>JALTZE010000072.1 GCA_027051315.1 Micavibrio sp. | reverse complement strand
TATAAAGAAAAATAAAAAAAATCTGGTATTTTTTTAGAAAATGCATATATTAGCTTTTGTTCCCCATAATCTTTGTAAGATTTAAATAATGCTTACCCGCGGGGCAGGGTTGGCAGGAAAGCTGCTTTATATAATTTCAAGGAGATTTAGAAATGGCACAAGTTGATTATAATAAACCATTAATGCCAAAAGCTACTGCAGTATGGCTTATTGACAATACTGCATTAAGTTTTGAACAAATTGCAGAATTTTGCGGGCTTGATGCTTTGGAAGTGCAAGCAATTGCAGATGAAGAAATCGGTAGAGGTATAGTGGGAAGAAATCCTATTGAAAATAAAGAACTTACCAAAGAAGAAATAGAAAGATGTCAAAATGACGAAAATGCACGTCTTATTATGATGAAAAGTGACCTTCCTAAAGTTAAAGTAAGGTCAAAAGGTCCTAAATATACTCCAATATCAAAACGTGGAGACAAGCCAAATGCGATTGCCTATATACTTAAAAATCATCCTGAGATTAATGATGCAAAAATCTGTAAGCTTATAGGAACTACAAAACCAACTATACAATCTATAAGAGATAAAACACACGCAGATATAGCTAATATAAAAGCACGCCACCCTGCTGAACTTGGTCTTTGCACATATGTGGAATTACAAGAAGCATCAGAAAAAGGTCTTGAAGCTCTTGGGAAGGATAATCCACAAGCGCAAACTGAAAGTATAGAAGAAAATAATAATAATAATTCTGACCCCTTAAGCAGTGGATTTGATTTTTCTAACTTCATGGGTAGTGCTGCTAAATCAAAGGATAGCTCTGAATAAAACAAAGATTATTTAATTATATTATAGAAAAACGACCATTATTAGAATGGTCGTTTTATTGTTAATTTAAGCTAGAAATATACTTCTAGGCCGTGCCTGAAATATTCTGGATTTCTTCTTTTAATTTCAATTTCTCTACTTTGAGCTGCCTGATATAAATATCACTACAGGCCAGATTTCTATATTCTTTTTCTATTTTATTCGATAATGCCTGATGACGATTACGAAGATTCTCAAGATGAGGCTGTTTAACAGTTTTATTAGCAAGCGTTACTGCCATTATTTACTCCTATTTGTTCATTTAACGAGTTTAAAATATCATACAAAGAATTATATTACAAATATAAAAATATATTGGTAATATAATTACAATAATATGTATTTATACGTGATTTACACCGATATCTTATAATGACATTTACAAGCTTAACAGGAGGTTAATAAATTTATTATAAGAGTGACTTTTTCATATAATAGTTTTAGGAAATAAGAAATTATCACAAAAAAATACCGCTCGGCATAATGTCGAGCAGTAAAGTATGAGGAGGAACCGATAGCAATAATTAATTATCTCCTTAAAAAGTTAAAATTTACTAAATCTATATCCAAATAAAAATATTGACTTAAGAACAAAAAACGAACATAATTGTAAATGAATGCGCAAGGATTTTGTCCTTTGCGCATTTTTTGTTTTTTACTTCCCAGAAATTAATTCCTAAGAAAGGTATAAAAATGACTACTCTACTTCCTACAGATGTTAATAATAATATTATTCCTGCCCTACGTTTAAAACCAGATGGTGCACAATCAATTACATTTAGTTCTATTTCTACCAGAAATTCTATATCGTTTGACTCTGATATTAAGGTAATTATCCTATATGCCACTAATCCTGTATATATAAGATTTGGAGATAACACAGTAACAGCAACAACAAATGACCATTATTTTCCAGCTGGTGTATATTATGATGTTGCACTTGGTGGAGATGCAGGTAGCCCCCATTTTACTCATATTGCTGCTTTACGTGCGGAAACAGACGGGATTTTATATATTTCTGAAAAAGAATAAATTGATTTAAGCCCCTTAGGTTTGCTTTAAACTGGGGGCTTAATCATATTGATAAACGAGATTTAAATGCAGTTATGATTGTACCATCGTCTAGATAATCTAGCTCTCCTCCAATTGGCATTCCGTGAGCAAGCCTAGTTATTTTAAGCTCTTTAAACTCTGATAATTTATCTGTTATATAATGAGCAGTTGATTGTCCATCGACAGTTGCACTTAATGCCAGTATTACCTCTGTAACTTCCTCGCTCTTTATACGATTTACAAGCCTATCTATTGAAAGGTCATCAGGTCCTACTCCATCTATTGCAGATAATATTCCGCCAAGTATATGATATAGACCTTTATAGCTTGATGAACGTTCTATCGCCCATAAATCCATTACATCTGCAATTACGCATATAGTTTTTTTGTCTCTTTTTTCACTACTGCATATGGTACATGGGCTGATTGTATCAATATTATTACATATTTCACATTTCTTTATATTTTCATGAATATTTTTAAGAGAATCAGAAAGCTGTAACAATCCCGTGTTATTATTTGTAATCAAATGCAGGGCTATACGTCTTGCAGACCTCCCTCCTATTCCTGGAAGAGCATTAAGAATCTTTATAAGTTGACTAATGGGATTATTATTTTGCATTTTTTCCTGCATATTTACGATAATGGCTCTCTGTATAGATATTGTTTAATTCAATGTCAGTATTATCCAATATTTTAAACCCGTCTTCAATCATTGCTGGTGGTCCTGATAAATATATATCACAATTTACAAAGCTTTTTTGTCTATCTATTAGTATGTCGAATATATTTCCTGTTTTTATTTCAGGATATGATGATTGCTCTATGGTGATTGGTATATAGTTTATATTGAGATTCTCTTTTTCAAAATTTTTCCAATAATCATGTAGATATAAATCTTCGATATTTCTGGATGCAAAATATATATCAATATCATTTTGATGATTTGCTATTTTTGCTTGCTTGATTATTGCTTTTAATGGCGCGATACCAGTTCCCCCGCCTAATGCTATTATTTTATTATTTGTTTTATGGTAAATGAATTCTCCTTGTGCTTTGGATATTTTGATTACATCGCCAATTGATGCTTCATTATAAAAATAATTGCTTAGCCCATAAGAGGTATTTCTTATATGTATTTCTATATCTTTATCATTTGGTGTTGAAGCAATTGAATATGGATTTACCAATATATTATTATTGTAAGGTAATGATATATGTATATATTGCCCTGCTTTATATTTAATTGGGTTTGATGTTTTAAGATTGATAATTACGATGTCTTTACCAATTCTATTTATTCCAGCAATTTTTGCTGTGTATTCTAGTTTCATAATTTTATTCATTATATGAGAATTTAGGTTTGTCAGGATTCTTATAGACAAACAAATTGCTATCAAGATTAACCCCTAATTCAAGTCTGTAAAGTTCGATTTCTGTTATCATTCCTTGTGCATCAACAACACGCCATTTTTTTAAAGAGAATGGTTCTTCGGTAAAACCTAATGTGAGGGAGCCTGCGGCTTTATCAGCGGTTTGCACTAGTTTTATTTTTATAAGATTTGATGATTTTGAAACTTCTTCAATTGAAATTGTTTTATCATCAGTAAATGAAAGGTCCTTTCTTAACAGGAAATCTGCAAGAGTTTGTCCTATTGGTGCATTGGTCTGTTCTTTCATTTGAGAATCATAAAAATATATAAAAAATCCATCTGCTACTACGAAATCTTTGATTGGTGGGTCATATTCAAATCTAAGCTTTCCTGGACGACTTAAATAGAATGTTCCTGTAACTTGTGTTCCGTCCCATGCTGTTTGGATAAATCTTGCTTTGGCAGTTTTTAGGCTATTCATATAATTTTGCGCTTTACTGATTATTGAGGCAAGAGAATCTTCTGCCATTGA
The DNA here is from genome assembly GCA_027051315.1 of Micavibrio sp. Classification (GTDB taxonomy): domain Bacteria; phylum Pseudomonadota; class Alphaproteobacteria; order Micavibrionales; family Micavibrionaceae; genus JALTZE01. The sequence goes on along the minus strand of JALTZE010000072.1, from coordinate 16,772 downwards.
ATTATGACCTAGATTTATCAAGATTATGAACGATATTAATAAAATTTTTGTTATTTTCATGAAAAGTAATCGAGAGAGTTTTTATCATCATGCAAGATTAAAATTTATATTATGTATTTTTATATGTAATATAATTGTTGATATTTTACGCTACATCGCTATGGTCACTTACAAGAACTTCCCGTTTCCCTACATGATTTGCAGGTCCTATGACGCCTTGTCTTTCCATTTCTTCGATAATATTTGCTGCCCTGTTATATCCTATCTTAAAATAACGCTGGATAAAGCTTGTTGAGGCTTTACCTTCCCTTGCAACCAGCGCAACGGCAGCATCATAAAATTCATCCATATCCTTATTACCTGATTCGAAACCTTCAACTCCACCACCATTACTATCGATTGAACCTTCTGTTATTTCATCAAGATATGATGGTTCACCCTGAATTTTTAGAAATTCTACTATGTCCCTTACACTATCATCTGAAGTGAATGGACCATGAACACGCTTTATCTTACCGCCGCCTGCCATATACAACATATCACCCATACCAAGAAGCTGTTCTGCTCCTCCCTCACCCAAAATGGTACGGCTATCAATTTTTGATGTTACTTGAAATGATATTCTGGTGGGAAAATTTGCCTTTATAACACCTGTAATAACGTCAACAGAAGGTCTTTGCGTTGCCATTATTATATGTATTCCCGCTGCTCTTGCCATTTGTGCAAGACGTTGGATAGCACTTTCTACGTCTTTACCCGCAACCATCATTAAATCAGCAAATTCGTCAACTACTACCACTATGTATGGGAGCTCGGAAAGGTCAAGAGCCTGTTCTTCGTAAACTGGTTTTCCTGTTTCAACATCAAATCCAGTTTGTACCTTACGCATAAGGGTTTCACCCTTTTTAACAGCATCTGCCATACGTTGATTATATCCTTCTATGTTCCTTACACCTAGCTTTGACATAGCCGAATAGCGATTTTCCATTTCTTGAACAACCCATTTAAGAGAAACAACTGCTTTAGCAGGGTCAGTAACAACAGGGGCAAGAAGATGTGGAATATCATCATATATTGAAAGCTCTAACATTTTTGGGTCAATCATAAGAAAACGACATTTTTCTGGTGGGAGCTTATACAGCAATGATAAAATCATAGTATTAACAGCAACAGATTTACCAGAGCCAGTAGTACCAGCAACAAGAAGATGAGGCATACGAGCAAGGTCGCCTATAATAGGCTTACCTCCTATATCTTTACCAAGAACTAAAGGTAGCTTTGCTTTTGTTTCCATATAATCTTTGGTTAATAAAAGTTCACGCATAAAAACTGTCTGCCTTGCTTTATTTGGCAGTTCTATACCTATTACATTTCTTCCTGGTACTACTGCGGCACGTACTGATATTGCTGACATTGACCTTGCTATATCATCTGAAAGACCAATTACTCGTGATGATTTAACACCTGGGGCTGGCTCTAGCTCATATAAAGTAACAACAGGTCCTGGATGAATAGATACTATATCGCCTTTTACGTTAAAATCTTGTAATACAGTATGAAGCATATGAGCATTTTTTCGTAAAGAAGCTTCATCTATTGCACTTTTTTCACATTGTTCTGGTGGGCTGTCCAATAAATCTATGGGAGGAAATTGCCATTCTTCACCAGAAGAAAGGGAAAAACTTCCCTGAGATAGAATAGATGATGTTTTTTCTATATTTTGAGGATTTACAACTTTTATAGATTTATTATTAGGTGAATCTTCCTTAAGAATTTCGTTTGCAGGTGATGGAGCTGTTACTTTTCTATCTTCTTGAATTTTTGGTGGTACAACTTTTACCTGTTTTTTGCGTGGAATATACTCATGATTACCATAGTGATGAACCCAATCAATAAAAGATTGTGTGGAATTATATATAAATGCATAAAGTGATTTTATAAAATAGAATGACCATAGAAATGCTGTTTTTGCTTCATATTTATTAATCGCACATGCAATAGATAAAGCAAAAATAGATGCAAATGCAGAAATAATGGAGATAATAACATATTCCCAACCTCCAAAAACATTATGTAATGCGCCTCCTGCTAAATTAAGTATAAGAGAACCGCCGCTTCCACCCGAATATGGAGAAGGTAGAGCAGATGAAGGTATTTTTGCAAAAGCAACAGATGCAAAAACCATTGAAATTAAAAGGCTAGAAAATCTAAGCCATAATGGTCTTAAAGAATGTCTTAGATATATTCTTACCCCCCATACAGCAAATATAAATGCAAGGATATAACCGCCATAACCAACAGATTGAATCAAAAAGTCAGATATATATGCTCCTTTCACGCCAAAAATATTATTTACAGCTTCACTATCAGAGGCACTATTCAAAGATGGGTCTTTCTTATCATATGATGCCATTGAAAGAGCAATAAATACTGAAAAAGATATAGATATTAATGCCATTACATCTATTATTCTTCTTGCTATAAATGCTTTGGAAGTTTCTGAGATTTTGCTTTGATTGCTCTTCCTGCTTGAAGATTTACGCGACATGATAATACTTTCAGATTATTTCAACTCAAGGAGTGGATATATTAATACCATAACATATTAACCTTTTAGAGTGTAAATTACAATTGGCTTTTTATCATATTATAGCCAATTTCATGTAAAAGATGATATTTATAATCAGGAATATTTTTTGTTAATAATTTGTTAACTTTTATATTGTCATATGGATATTACAGGAGATGGGATTCTCTTTTTTGGAACTATAAATACTTTAAAACACAAGGATTCATCATGGGCAGAGCTATACCCGCTAATGAAATTGAGTATATAATCTATACGTTTGAGTTTCCTAAAAATAATAAAGCCTCTGAAAAGAATAGGTGGAAAAAATATATGTCCACTGAGAATCAAGATATCGCTATTAAAGAGGCCGAGAAGCTTAATTCAAGTAATAAATTCCAGAAAATTGAAATAAAGAAAAAATTTATGGATAAGAAAAAAGGGCGGAATGTCGATGTAACATTAAAAATATTTGATAATAATTCAAGCCCTACTTTTGGAACAAAATCAATGATAGCAGCAATAGCAATATGTGGCATTCTTACTTTTGTTGCCACATATTACATTATTCAATTACAATAAATTATTGCTGTACTTCTTCTGGAGGTGAATCAGGGACTGAACCTGTAGGGTCGCTTTCAACAAGGTCTGCTACTTGTTCAAATACTGTGGCATTTTCCATCATTTGCTCCTTAAGAGGTTCATTTTGTTCAGCAATAGTACGGAAAAAAGTAGCTGCATCTCTCATAAGTCTGGCAGCCATTTCGGCATGTGAAGGCATTTTAAAACTTTCTTTTTTTGTTATAGTCGCAAAAAGGTTAACATGTCATTATGTTATAGTCTAGGGTAAATTGTGCTAATTATTTATTTCTAAATGGGCTTGCTTTATATGTTCCAAGAATTGTTAATTCTTTGGCAAAAAAACCTAGCTCTTCAAATGCCATTTGGAGTTTCTTTTCATCTATATGTCCTTCTACTTCACAATAAAATTGTGCAGCTTTAAAATTTTCATCAACATATGATTCAAGTTTAGTCATATTAATATTGTTAGTAGCAAATCCACCAAGAGCCTTGTATAAAGAAGCTGATATATTTCTAACTTTAAATACGAAGCTGGTTATATAAAGTGTATTTTCTTTATATTCAGGGATAATCTTTTCTTTTGATAATATCAAAAAACGAGTTGTATTGTGGTCAGCGTCTTGTATGTCGTTAATTAATATATCAAGGTCATATATTTTTGCTGCTAAAGAAGAGGCTATGGCTGCTCTTGTCTTATCTTTTTTTTGTGCAACTTCGTAAGCTGCGCCAGCAGTATCAGCATGTATATGGGGAGTTAATCCTAATTTTTTGATTATATTACGGCATTGTGGAATTGCATGCACATGGCTGTGTACATCTTTAATATCTTCTATTTTCGCACCTTTTATTCCAAGCAAGGCATGTTTTATTGGTTGGAAATGCTCACCTATTATGTGCAATCCAGCATTAGGTAATAAATGATGAACATCTGCAACTCTTCCTGCTAAACTATTATCAACAGGTATCATTGCTAGCTCTGCTTTACCTTCTATAACTGCATTAAAGGCACTTTCAAAAGAATGGCACGGCAAAGTTTCCATTTCTGGTGCGACTGTACGACATGAGAGGTCTGAATAAGCACCATATGAACCTTGAAATGATATTTTTTTATTTTTTTTGACCATATGATTTAGCGCCTTATTCTTTTTAATTATTATACTATTTATTATTTTATAAATTAAGGTTATAATGCTGTCTTGTTTATAACTTTCTTTATCAGGTGTTTATTAATGTCTTTTAACAATCTAATCAAGGTTTTTATGGCTTTTGCAGTAGCAGGAGTTATCGCGTTTTCTTCTGGAGCAGTATCTAGAATCATGGTTCCTGACGAAGGAATAAAAGAAAATTCTGTTTATATTGAGGCACAAAGCGCATCAATATCAAAAAAATCTTCTGGACCTGAAGATATATCAGAGGCTGTTTTATCTGCCGATATAGAATTGGGTAAGAAGAAAACAAAACCGTGTCTTGCTTGCCACAATTTTGAAAAAGGTGGTAGAAACGGTGTAGGTCCAAATTTATGGGGAGTATATGGACGCGACAAAGGCTCACTTGCAAGTTTTTCATATTCCAAGTCAATGCGTGAATTTGGAGGAATATGGGATACAGAAGAGCTTAATAAGTTCTTATATAAACCTAAATCATATATATCAGGTACAAAAATGACCTATGCTGGTATAAAAAATACTAAAGATAGAGCCGCTGTAATTGCTTATCTTAAGTCATTATCGGAGTAAGTTTTATACGGATTAGCTGTTAATTTGTATAAAATTTAACTAAATAGTAATTTTCTACACGCATAATTATAGAATGCGTTATTGTGTATGTTGCTATGTTTGAGTGGGGATTGTGATGAAATTATCGGATGAAAAAGGTCTAACACTCATAGATACCATGATTTTGTTATTGGTGTTTGGGATATTTATGGCTGGTTTTATTAGGCAATATAATATTGAGTTAATTCAAGAAAAAGGTGCAAAAACATATTCTAATGAAGAAAGTGTAGCAAATGCTATAGATAATTATTTTATTATCAATAGATATAGTGCAGCAAGTAATGAAAAATCTGCTGCTGGATATCCTTGCCCTGCAGATATGACGTTGCCTCTTAATGACCCTAATTTAGGAATCTCTGATTGTGCTGGTACGCTTAACGGAAATATTCACACTGGAATGATACCGTTTATTACTCTTGGAATACCAAGAGAACTTACCGTAGATTCAAATGGGAATAGATTTATTTATGCCACAAAATCAGGTGCTTCAGAAATCACTGTAAAGGGCTATGATAAAGATGCTATGGGTAATGAGCCTGATACCACAGCTGCTTATAACAATACGCAAAATGATATAGATTATATAATTGTTGCTGCGGGCGAAAATGCTAGCGGTTTTTATTCAGATGAAGGGATTAGTATCGGTGCATGTCCTGACCCTGCTTTGCCTTCATCACCTAGGGATTCAGAAAATTGTGATGGTGATGATATATTTGTTGATGATGAATATATGCGTGTAGATAATGATACAGCCGTTGATAATAACGGCTTTTCCATGAAATATGATGATATGGTAAAATACAGAGTATCAACACCATCAGAAACTTGGAATATGGATACCGAAGGAAATCTAGAAAGCCAATATTCATATGTGAGTATAGGAGATGATGTTCCACAAGTTGCTCTTGATGTAGATGGTGATATAAAAATTGAAAATGGTGATATAAATGTAGGGGAATATTGCGAAGAAGATTTGGGTGATGGTGTAACATGTACTGATGTAGCTAAAATAACTACTACTGGCATGAATTGTGATGATGGAAATAATTTTGCAACTACAATTGCGCATAACGATGTTGATTGTGATAATGGATTCTTAGCAGGCGTAATCAAAAATGACGAATTCTTGGTTAATAATAGCTGTGAAGAGGGAAAATATGTAGCTGGCATTAACAGCTCAGGTAAGGTGATATGTAAAGAACCGCCTAAGTAATAGATAATATCTATTATTTTAAATTAGTAATTAAAAAATTTTTAAGGAGCAATGATATGTTGTACATCAGAAGTAATAAAGGTTTTACCTTAATTGAAATGTCCATAGTAATTATAATATTGGGCATTGCGCTTGCTTCTATGTTTTCGATGTATAATATATATGAAAAAGATAGACAATATAAAGAAACTGTATCGCATCAGGCCTCTATTGAATCGGCTATATCTAATTTTCTTGCTGTTTATGGAAGATATCCATGCCCTTCACCCTATAATGCACAAAGAGGAGATTTAGATTACGGCCATGAAGGAGATTGTACAGATAATACAGTAGCTGTAGGTACATGTAATAATGGACAATGTATTTATCAAAGTACGCCAGCTAGAACAGCTCTTGCCTTTTCAGGAGTACCAGAAAGAGTTAGAGAGGGTGTTTTACCATTCAAGACGCTAAATCTGGATGAAGAAGATATAATTGATGGATATGGTAATCCTTTTAGTTACATAGTAACGGAAAGACTTGCCACTGATGGTGGGTTTTCTGCTAAAGGTGGGGCAATAGAAATAGTGAATGAAAGTGGACGTTCTTCTTTGAGCGATGAAGGTTCGGCTCATTTTGTAATCATAAGCCATGGTGAGGACGGAAATGGAGCATTTACTACAGCTGGTGGCAGAATAGCTTGTAATATTGCTGCCACTGATGGAGAAAATTGTGATTTAGAAAATGAGGCTATCTTTCAGGTTGCAAGCCGTGATGATAGAAATAACGGATATGATGATTATATATATTATTTTAAACAAAGTGATGTACCTACTTGGGCATATGATTATGACAATAAAACTATGGATATTGTCGGAGGTGGCACAATGGGTATAGGTACAAAAGCAGGTGAATTTGGTGAAAAGATAGCTGTTGCTGGTGATGTAAGGGCAACTGAGAAAGTTTTTGTTGAGGATATATGTCTTAATAATAATGGTGGTAGTGATGATGATTGTTTTTCTCCTAGCCTATTTACAGGAAGTATAGAAGAAGGTACGGGAGGAATGAAATGTCCTGAAGGACAATATATGGTAGGAATAAAAAATGCCAAGCCTGTATGTGAAGATGAAATTATAATAAGTTGCCCAGATGGATATATCATGAAGGGTATAGAAGATGGAAAACCTGTATGTAATACAGCTCCGCCTGCTCCTTGCGAAGCAACTGATATAATGGTTTGTGATGAGGTTGTGCATCTTGATAAGCATGATGATGGTTTTGCCCAATATGTATATTCGTATACTACTGATTATAAAGGCGATTCCATGAAAGAACGTCAAGAAAGATATAAATGTGTTGACGGGGAATGGAAAAGAGATACGAGCAAATCATATTACACTAAAGGAGCATGCGGGTGTACAGGACAAGAACCTAGGGAACGAGAACATAATACATGCAGCAGTTTCTACCCTGGTGATTATTATGAAGGGCATACATATTTCACACAAACTCATACTTGTTTAGATGGATGGTCTTATTATAATCCTAAGAAAATTGAATATTTGAGTTATGATACTTGTGAATGTCAGGAATATACATCTCCTACAACAAATATTGTATATGATTGCCCTGATTATTACAGTGGATATAATCTATATAAAACTACGCAAACATGTGTGAATGATAAAGAAGGTATAGTAAGCTCTGTACTTGATTCAAGTCATTGTGAATGTACTACAACAATTCCTGAAACAAATGAACAAAATTGTGGTGAATATTATGTTCCTGGAGGTAAAATATATACCACACCAGCATATTATAATTGTGAAACAGATACACTTATTCCAGAATATGTAGATAATCAATGTGTATGTAATGAGGGATATGTTGATAATATTGCCCCTGTAGATGCAGGTCCATGCCCTAAAAACTATGATGGTGAAAGATATTATGACAGTTTGATAGTATCTTGTGGTGATGATAATATTCCAACTACTTCATATGGTGAAGAAGTTAATACATGTAATTGTGTTGATGGTAAAGAAAGAGTTGCTAGTGAAGAAAATTGTCCTTTGGGAAATTATACTGGTAAAATTATAAATTACGAAGTTTTAGATTGTGAGACAGGAGAATATGTACATTCTAGAACTGTAAATACGTGTGCATGTGACCCAGCAAAAACTGATACAAGACCATATGCAGACTGTCCAGGTGTTATATCAGGTAAATATTATGAAACAGGTACATTGAACTGTGAAACAGGTCAATTTGAGAATTATGTTCCTGATTATAATACATGTGAATGTGATGATTCGAAATATATTGAAAAATATAGCGGCTGTTCTGACCCTTCACATACTCTTGGTCAGGTAACGACAAGAATGTACCTAAATTGTACAAACGGGAAATATGATATAGAAGGTGAAATTATTGATACATGCAGAGCTCCAAGATATGAATGGGTGGCTGTAGAAAGCAGTAACAATACTATAGAAGATACTCCTATATCTCCTTATGAGATTGGTGGTGAATGTAATAAGGATAAAGACTACGGATTTACTGGATGTTTTGGAAGAGCTATGGGTAAATTTAACAATTATGACTCTTGTATTTGTACTTTGGTCAATGGTGATTAATAAATGACGAGGACATATTATTATGAATTGTAAAAAAAACTGTAAAGGTTTTACCTTAGTAGAAATGTGTCTTGTTTCGTTTATATTTGCCCTGATAGTAATGGGAATAGGATTTGGTTATAAAAACTATTCTTATGAAGTTAGTAAGACCGAAACAAAAGACCATATTGATTATGCTAGAAATGCAATAAGAGAGTTTAGGTCTTTGTCATGGCGTTATCCTTGTCCTGCCAATCCAACACTTGCACCTAGCGATGCAAATTACGGGGTGGAGGATTGTACTTTACCTGCCGTTGCCAATCTTACTCCAGATAAGAGTGGAAATATTCGTGATGCTGATGGGGACGGATTTGCGGATAGTATATTAATAGGAACTATCCCATTTAAAACTATTTCTGATAGAAATGTGTATAGTAAGCTTGGTATAGATGCTATAACTGATGGTTGGGGAAGGCAAATAACATATGTTGTTACAAAGAATCTAACAGATGCAGCTACTTATAATTCAGAATATGGTGCCATAGGTATCTGGGATGAAAATAACAGAACGGTAGTAGAGCCTGAAAATACTGCGCATATGCTTTTACTTTCACATGGGCAAAATGGCATAGGAGCATATACATTAGATGGTAAAAGATATCGTAGTGCTGATTGTAATGTTTTATTAATTCAAGATACTGATGATTCAGATGGCGATGGTGATACTAATGAAATGATACCTGCCGATATAAATGAAAGGGAAAATTGCGATGATGACGGATTATTTTTACTAGGCATTAGACAAGACAATAGTAGGCAACCTAATGATGATTTTGCAAATTTTTATATAACCCAAGATATTACATTATGGGACCAAGTATCTACTGATAAAATTACGAATAGTAATGATGGTTCAGTTGGCGTTGGTATTAGAAATCCTTCTGCTAAATTACATATAGATGGCTCACAAAGATTTGATGAAAATGGTGACCCCTTACCGACCTCAGGTTTAAAAGCAGAAAAAGTAAGAACAACAGAAATTTGTGATAGTTCAGGATACTGTATTGATGCCGAGCTTATAGGAGGAGAAGTTGCAAGTATGAAATGTCCATCTGGTCAGGCTATGTATGGAATTTCTGAAGGGAAGGTTATGTGTAAACTTGTAGAATTTAATATTGAAAAAACCAATTGTGATGAGGGATTGTTTTTGCAAGGTATTTCAAATACAAAAGGATTGATATGTGTTGACCCTTATAAAGAATAGGAAAAATATGTATCTGTTCAGGAGCAAGTAATGAGTAGTAGAATCTACTGCAGCAAGGGATTCTCTCTTATTGAAACAGCAATAGGAATGGTTGTTGCTGGGCTGATAATAGCTGGAATATTAGCAATGGCACAAGCCGAAAATGCTGATAGAAGACAAAGATATACTAGTGGGAATCTAGCAAAAATAGAAACTGCGATAAATCAATATTATAGATTAACGGGAGCTTATCCAAGACCTGCAAATTTATCATTTAATGAAATAAATCCAAATTATGGTAAGGAAGAAAGCTGGGTGAATGCTGCTGCTATTCCGCAATGTAGTTCTGCAACATGGTTTACTACTAATGGAATATGTAGAACAACTGCTGACCCTAATATTGCTGCTGTTGTTGGTGCTGTTCCTTTTGCTGCCTTACAGCTAAATATAGAAGATAGTCTTGATGGCTGGGATAATAAAATTATCTATGTGGTAACAGAAGTAAAAACAGACCCAAGCAGATTTTCTGATAATAATGGTGTTATAACATCGCAGGCACTTGATATTAACCGTGTTCCAACCGTGGTTGATAATTTAACTGATTTTGTATTATTCTCAACAGGAGAAACTGGAAGAGGAGGATATGGAAAAGACGGTATCCCTATTGCCCCATGTGGAACTATGGCTCAAGGATTTGATAACGAAAATTGTGATTTTGATAGTGTGTTTATTTTAGAAGTTAATCCAAATAATCTTTCAATACCGAATGCACGTTCCGAAGTGGCAGGAGCTGGTTTTTATGATGATATAACAGAAGAACAAGCACAAGTACCAATATCAACATGGTTTCCAAGCTTAACTAATAATGCGGATATCATTACTCTGGCTACTAGAATAGGGATTGGAACAACAAATCCTCAAGTATCAATACATGTGGTGGGTGATATAAGAGTAGATAATAATATTATGTCAAGCAATATTTGTGATGAGAATAATAATAATTGCTTTGAACCAGAATTAATAACAGGTACAAGACCAGAAATGCGATGCGACAATACAGATATAATGTTTGGAGAACAACCAATGATGGAAGTTGCAAATAGTAAGGTTGGTTGTGCTTCATCGGTTGATGCTGGTGGAACGCTTATAGATGTAGATGGCAAGAGGCTTCAACTTGATATGAATATATATAATCCAGCTGATTGTTATGCAACTGGTATGCTGGTAACAGGATTTAATGCTTCGGGAGACCCTATATGTACAGTACCGTAAATAAAAATCAAAAAGGTTTTACTTTGATAGAAATAGCCATATCAATGGTGGTTCTAGGTATAATAGCTGTTGTTGCAATTTATTATTATAACCAATATAAGAAAGAGCAAGCAATAGAACAAACTGATAGGGCAATAACAAAAACATTAAATGCCTTAGGAGGTTTTAGATCTGTATATGGTAGGTATCCATGCCCTGCACCATATGATGCAGTAGCAGGAGATGCCGATTATGGTAGAGAAGATTGTACTATTTCTGCTGTTGGTACTTGTACAAATGGAGTTTGTACAGATATTAGTTCAAGAACGGTTGGAACTCTTCCTTCTCCTCATTATGTGCTTAGGGGAACAATACCATTTCGTTCAATGAATATCCAAGAAGATGATATATATGATGGATATGGACAAAGATTAACATATGCTGTTACTCAGGTACTTACAGATAGTTCGACATATAATCGGGCGCAAGGGGGTATATCTATAATTGATGAAAATGGTGATAATGTGGTTGAGCCAGCAGGGGCTGCACATTTTGTTATTGTAAGTCATGGAGAAAATCAAACAGGTGGATATAACAGAGCAGGAACACAAACAGGAGGATGCCCTGCAGCTGCAGACCCAGAAGGAGAAAATTGTGATGCCGATGCTACATATAGGGCGGCACTAAAAAATAATAATTTTGATGATAAATTAAGATATTTTAGCTCTATTGAACCACAAGAGTGGCAAAGAGCTAGTACGAACCAGCAAAATATACATTTAAGAACAGGAAGTATGATTGCAATTGGAGCAGATGCAAGTACTAATCTTACATCTGCAGAAGAAGTAGAAATTTTTGGTGCAAACCCTGATGAAGGAATTTTAGAAGCAGATGGAGGATTAGTTACTTCATCCCAAATATGTGAATATGATGGTACTGGTACAGCAGCAGATTGTTTTCCTTCAAGGCTTATAGCTGGACAAATTGCAAGTGGAGAAGGAATGTCGTGTCCAGCAGGAGAATTTATGACAGGTATACAAAATGGTGCTCCTGTTTGTGTTGCTGAAGTATATGTATCATGCCCAGAAGGTAATTTTATATCTGGGATAAATGCTGATGGAAGTATTAAATGTGATGTTTCTCCTCCTCCTGGGTGTTTCTCTACTACAGTAACTAATAGTTGTGGCACGACATCTACTCTTAATGCTACATATAGCGGAGGATATGAACTTGCCTATTCAGGTGAATGTTATAGAATAGCTACAAATTATGATGCAGCATATTTTGCAACACAGATTGCAGCAGTTTATGATTCTAATCTTGCAACATTTCTCAACAATGTTAATGGGATAATAGATAGCATTAACGCAGAAGCAAGAGTTATGGAATCTTGCGGTTCTACTGCTGCTACTGCTCAGATAAGAGATGCATATGAATGTGTATCTGGAGAATTCTTCCATAGAAGAGCTCACGAAAGAAGTGGTTATACTACCTCCAGTGACCCCTTTCCCACAAATGTTGTTACAAATTCATCGCCATGGCCTGCTGAAATTGTTGTTCCGTATAGTATAGGAGCAGACCCAAATAATAACCAACCAAATCATGATTGTTGGTGTCGAGAAGATTACAGAATGGTAACAAATGCCTGTCCTAGTGGATTTGCAGGTAATAGAATCACCATACAAAAACATAATTGTCCACAAACTGCTCATAACTGGACAACTATATATACTGATACAAGCTCTTGTGAATGTGTACCTGGAATAACTACTACTACGCAAAGCTGTGCTAGTTATTATGGTTTACCTGCTTCTGCGGTTACAGGAAATGTTGTATTTTCTTATAATGTAAGCTGTCCTGGTGCTGTTGTTGCGGCTGTTCCTTTTGATACAGATACAAGTGCATGTGCATGCCCTGTAAATTCTATCAATATAAATAGGACTTCATGTCCAGTAGGAACCACAAATAGCTTTAGCTGGACTGACCCAGAAGGAGCAACTCATAATGAAACTGCTGTTCAGTCTATCACTACACAGACATGGTCTTGTGGTGCCATTCCTCCTGGTGGTTCATATGGTCCTGCTATTCCTGTTGATGATATTCCTGCATGTGTTTGTGACGAAAATCTTGTAGATTATGAATGGAAACCTTGTCCAGACCCCACAACTAGTGGACCTGGACTAAAATATGAGAAAGAATGGAATTGTGAAACTAATTCATGGGAACCAGAATCTGATTGGGAACTTGTAGAAAATAAGTGCTATTCCTGTCTTGTTGAAGCTCCTGCCGGCACCCCTACTCCTAATGATTTTGCGCTAGGTGATACGGTTGGTTCTGCATGTAATTGTTCTACACCAGCAATAGCTTTATGTAATATTTCCTCTGGTACAGGTTATAATGTATGGAATAATTGTAGTTGTGTTTTACAATCGCCATAAAAGAAAAATAGGATAAAAATGAAATTAATATATAATAGTAAGGGCTTTACATTGATAGAGATAGCCATAGTTATGGTCATATCTTCTATCATGATGTATGCTATTGTTTCATTATATGCTACTCATAAATATCGTGCTGATTATATAAAAACTATAGATAATATAGAAATTACACAAAATGCACTTTTTGAATTTTATGGTCTTAGTGGTCGTTATCCATGTCCTGCCGACCCTACATTACCGATAAGCGACCCTAATTTTGGAATAGAACAATGTAGGGCTGCTATTACACCAGATTGTGTAGGAACACCAGCAAATATAACATGTACACAATCTTTTAGCCGTGATGCTGATGGTGATACAGTTAATGACCCAGTTATGATGGGTATGGTTCCTGTAAATACTATTATGTCAGTAATAAAAGATGTTAAGTTTTCTATGGTTAATGCTATTGATGGTTATAATATGAGGCTTTCATATGCAGTATCAGAGAATATGACCGATAGCACAGCAACAATTGTTGACCCTGTTAGTAGTGAGCTTGGAGCAATAAGGGTTGAAGATGAATTTGGGGTTAGTGTTGTAGAACCTGTTGGTTCTGCTCATTTGGTTATTATATCACATGGAGAAAATCAAACAGGCGGATATTCCAGAGAGGGAGTATTTAATACTGAATGTACAATTCCTTCTGCTATGTGGCCAGACCCTGGTCCTGCTCCTATTCCTCCACCTGGTCCTAATGTTGCTGGTATTGAAAAAGATAAGGAAAATTGTGATAGAAATGACGCTATATTTATAAAAGGATTACAATCAAGAGCAAATAGTGATGATTATTATGATGATATATTATTTTTTACTACGAACAAAAGTCAATCTTTGTGGTTAAGGTCATTTCTTAGCCCACCTGGTGAGAGTTATCTTTATAATACAAATATAGGAAATGTTGGAGTTGGAACTAATACACCTAATGTTAAACTTCATGTAACTGGTGATGTAAATGCAGAAAATGCAATAGTTTCGGATAGATATTGTGATATTGCGGGAGAAGATTGTCTACTTCCTGAAGCTATAGGTGGTTCAGGCTCTACATGTCCTAATGGAGAGGCCGCTATTGGTGTTGAAAATAATGCTGTTGTTTGTCAAAGTGTTTTTGATGTTGTGCCTGTTACAACCTGCCCAGCAGGAGAATTTCTAAATGGATTCTCAAATTTAGGAAATATACGCTGTTGCGATTCATCGGGTAATTGCAATATATATCCATAAATTTATACATCTTGTCATTTGCTTCTAGCAATGCTATAGCTTTTAGCCGTTTCATCGTACTTATAGCTAATTTAATAATGAGATAAATAATAATGGCAAGCTACCAATATATATATTCAATGCATAAAGTTTCAAAAACCTATCCAAGTGGGAAACAGGTTTTAAAAGATATTACCTTAAGTTTCCTACCAGGAGCAAAAATAGGTGTTCTAGGACCAAATGGGGCGGGTAAATCCACGCTTTTAAAAATAATGGCTGGTATTGATAAGGAATATAACGGCGAAGCTATGGCCGCGGAAGGTATAAAGATTGGCTATCTTGAACAAGAGCCAAAACTTGATGAGAGCAAAAATGTCCGCGAAAATATAATGGACGGTCTAAAAGAAATAAAAAGCAAAATAGATAGATATAACGATATTTCCATGCAGATGGCCGACCCTGATGCTGATATGGACGCATTAATGGTCGAGATGGGAGAACTCCAAGATGAAATTGATGCCAAAGATGGCTGGGAAATTGATAATAAAATAGATATGGCAATGGACGCTTTGCGTTGTCCTGATGGTGATTGGGAAGTAAAGAATCTTTCAGGGGGTGAAAAAAGAAGAGTTGCTCTGGCAAGATTATTATTAGAAGAACCTGATATGCTGTTGCTTGATGAGCCTACAAACCATCTTGATGCTGAGTCTGTTGCATGGCTTCAAAAATTTCTTGGAGATTATAAAGGTACTGTTGTGATGATTACTCACGATAGATATTTTCTTGATAATGTTACTGGCTGGATATTGGAGCTTGATAGAGGGGAAGGTATTCCCTATGAGGGAAATTATTCCACTTATCTGGAACATAAACAAAAAAGACTTGCTCAAGAGGCAAGAGAAGAAGAGTCCCGTGAACGTACATTAAAAAGAGAACTTGAATGGGTAAGACAATCACCAAAAGCAAGGCAAGCAAAATCCAAGGCTCGTATTACTGCTTATGAAGAACTCCTTAACCAGTCGCAAAAGGCAGAAGTGAGTAATGCACAAATTATAATACCTACTCCTGAGCGTCTTGGTGATGTCGTTATAAAGGCAGAAAATGTAAAAAAAGCCTTTGGCGATAAATTATTGATGGAAAATTTATCTTTTAATCTTCCACCTGGTGGTATTGTTGGCATTATTGGACCAAATGGGGCAGGTAAATCCACATTATTTAAAATGATTACAGGTAAAGAGAAACCTGATGATGGTAATTTTATCATAGGTGATACAGTAAAGCTTGGATATGTCGACCAAAGCCGTGATAGCTTAGATGATAATAAAAATGTATGGGAAGAAATTTCTGATGGTAACGATGTTATCAAACTAGGTAAAAGGGAAATGTCAAGCAGGGCTTATGTTTCTTCTTTTAATTTCAAAGGACCAGACCAGCAAAAAAAAGTAGGACAACTTTCAGGAGGTGAGAGAAATCGTGTCCATCTTGCAAAAATGCTAAAAGAAACTTCAAATGTTATATTGCTTGATGAACCGACAAATGACCTTGATACAGAAACTTTGGCAGCACTTGAAGATGCACTTGAAACTTTTGCTGGCTGTGCTGTTGTTATTTCTCACGACCGTTGGTTTCTTGACCGTTTGGCAACGCATATTCTTGCTTTTGAAGGAGATTCACAAGTTGTATGGTTTGAAGGTAATTATGAGGATTATGAAAAAGACCGTAAACGCAGATTGGGGGCAGATGCTGACCAACCACATAGAATTAAATATAAAAAAATAGCTAGATAATAATATTTTTATAAATAAAAAACGGTCGCTTATTTCATCTATGCGGCCGTTTTTTATGTTTGTAATTAGAGATTATAATCC
>JALTZE010000071.1 GCA_027051315.1 Micavibrio sp. | reverse complement strand
TATCGATAAAAAGACAAGAAAACAGTGTCGATTAACACTGTCTGTACTTAACATACTATTTAATCTTTTCTCTAATGTAAATTATTAAATTAGCTATAAATGGCGCACTCGGCAGGAATCGAACCTACGGCACCTGGCTCCGGAAACCAGTGCTCTATCCACTGAGCTACGAGTGCTTTTTATACTATATACCCTTATTTATCCTATGGCATAAACTGTTCTTCAAATAAATATATTTTATCTTTTTTTATTCCTACAAAAAGTAATTATCTTTAAGATTTGCTATAGCGTAGAAGCTTTTGTTAATTGAAGGAATATATCTTCCAAATCATTTTCTTTGGTTGATATGTCTATTATATTATATTTTTCTTTTTGAATTATTTTTATTATCCTCTCTACTTGTTGTTCTTTGGGATTATATCGGATTGATAAAGTTCTTTTTCCTTTTATATTTGTATTATCTGTGAGTTCTTTGGGGATATTATCGATTTCTCTATCCAAAGTGAAATTTATTTCTTTGCTTTCTATTGTTGAGAGGAGATTTTCTTTTTTATCATTTGCTACTATTTTTCCTTTATTAATTATGGCAATATAATCGCAAAGCTCTTCTGCTTCTTCTAAATAATGTGTTGTTAGGATTATAGTTACTCCCTTTTTGTTAAGCTCTTTTACACTTTTCCAGAGTTGCCTACGAAGCTCTACATCCACCCCTGCGGTGGGTTCATCAAGGACTAATATTGGTGGCTTGTGAACTAGAGCTTTTGCTATCATTAATCTTCTACGCATTCCACCAGAGAGACCTCTTGTATAGGACATTTTTTTATTTTCTAAATTCACCATTTTAAGGAGCTCTTCTGTAATACGGTCTTTTTTAGGAACGCCGTACATGCCTGCTTGAAGTTCTAAAAGTTGATAAGGAGTAAAAAACGGATCAAAATTAAGTTCTTGCGGAACTATGCCGATTGATGCTTTGGCTTGTCTTGGATTTTTATCAATATCACTTTCCCATATTTTTACAGCTCCTGAGCTTTTTATAACTAAACCTGCCATTATATTTATAAGGGTTGATTTACCAGCGCCATTTGTCCCCAAAAGTCCAAAAAGAGAGCCTTTTGGAATATCAATAGATATATTATCCAAAGCTTTTACTTCGGTTTTTCCTTTGTAAATCTTATTTAAATCTTTTATGGATATGGCATTTATTGTATTCATATATTTTTAAGAACTTCCTCTACATGGTTTTTAACTTTGACTTTTCTCCAAATTTTTTTAATTTTTCCATCTTCATCAATCAGAAATGTTGTTCTTTCTATACCCATATATTTTCTACCATACATGCTTTTTTCTACCCATGTTCCATATTTTTCACATATTTTGCATTCTTCATCTGATGCCAAAGTAAATTTTAGGCCGTATTTTTCCTTAAATTTATCGTGTTTTTGAGGGGAATCTTTTGAGATTCCGATAATTTTTACGCCTAATTTTTCAAAATCAGGAAGATTATCATTAAAAGCACATGCCTCTTTGGTACAGCCTGATGTATCATCTTTTGGATAAAAATATATTATTATTTTTTGCCCTTTGAAATCCGATAGGGTAATATTACCTCCTCCATCTGTTGGGAGGGAAAAATCAGGAGCTTTGTCCCCTATATCTAGTCCAGACATTTTTTATTCCTCTTTTTTTGGTTTATATTGTTTTGGTAAAGGATATACATGTTATTATTAATATCAATATTTAACTTAGTTTAAAACAATATGAAAAAAGAAGAAAAACAGGAAAAAAAAACTGAAAAATGTGTTAATTCCCAAGGAACGATGCAGTGTTTTATCAAACATTCATGCCTTATTACTATGGAATGTTTAGCTGTTATTGTTGTTATAGCAATCATGCTTATTTCTGTAGCAGTTATTATTTTATCTTCGGGATCTGTTAATATTAATTTTGCCAAGAAATATATTGAAGAAGCTCTTTCATATAAAGAGCAGGGATATAATGTTTCTATTGGTAGTGCTGTTCTTAACCTTCCCTCTTTTGACTCTTCTTTAATCCTTAATGTAAATGATATTGTTTTATCCCAAGATGAACATCCTGTTATTGCTATAAATCAGGTAGATATGAAACTGTCCCGCTCTTCTTTGTTTGTAGGTAATATACATCCGACTGAAATCACCATAAAAGAACCCGAACTTCATCTAGTAAGGACGGGAAAAGGGGAAATATCTATCGATATAACAAATAATATTCCGTCAAAAGAGCAAGATGAAACAAAAATAATCGAAACTATAGTTAAGAAACTTGCTGAACCAGTATATTTTGAAGAATCCTCACCTTTGAAAAAACTTAAGATTTTTGAAGTGAAAAATGCAAAGGCTATGGTCGCTGATATGTATCTGGGGGTTTCATGGCCTTTAGAAAAATTTAATATCAAATTTTCACATATTGATACTGGGCTTTTAATTAATGCTGATTTACATTTACCTAGTAGGCAACAAACGAAAGAATATTCCGAAGCTTCACTAAATTTAGAGTATAACAAAATATCAAAAGATTACAGTGTTAATGGTAATTTGAAAAATGTTGATATTGTTTTGCTTGCGGGTTCTGTTATCAATTTAGGAGATATTAGAGATTATAAATTCTTTGTAAACGGTGAATTTTCTGCTCTTATTAACAGTAATTATAATGTAGTTGAAGCTGCTTTAGATTTAAATATTCCAAAAGGAAGTATAATTAACGAAAAATACTATAAAGAGCCACTAAATTACAAAAATTTCGAAGCTAGTATTTCTTATAAAGATATAGGAGATAATGGAAAAAATCTTAATATAAAAAATATATCAGCCTTAGTTAACAATGTGGAAATTGCGACATCTGCGGATATTAGTGAAAGAGAAAATGGTTTTTCAGGAAATGTTAATATAAAAATACCATCTCTGGAAATGAAAGACACAGCCCATATCATGCCAATAACGTTAAATGGGAGCCCTGCTGATATATGGCTGAATAAAAAGCTTTCAGGAAATAGATTATATGACTGGGATATAAATTTTAAACTAGACGCAGATAAAAAAGAAAGCGGAAATATAGAAAACCCATTTTCATTTGATATGTATAATATGACCCTATCTGACCTAGCTGCAGATTTTAAATATGAGGGAATTAATGTTGATTATTACCCTCCTTTAGAGGCTGTAAAAAATGCTTCGGGGACTGGAAATATAAAAGATGCAAATCTCACTCTTCATTTAGATTCTGCCAAAGTTCTTGATATGGACGTATCAAAAGCTCATGTAAGAATTGATAATATGGATAAACGTGGAAAAGGGAAAACTTCCGTAGATATATTTATGAAAGGACAAGTTCCTTCTGTATTAAAATATATTTCGGATAAACCTATTGCCATAGGGGATAAGCTTAATTTTGATTTGAGCAGTACAGGCGGTATCGCCGATATGAATATCAAGATTAACTTTCCTAATAAAAAAGGGCTTAAAGCCGAAGAAGTAAAAGTTATCGTCGATGCCAATCTTAAAGATGTAAAAATTGATAATATAGTAAAAGATATTAATCTATCTGATGGTGATTTAAAATTAAAAGTTGAGCCTGATTATTTTACTATTACAGGTTCAAGCAAGCTTGATGGTAAAGATTCATATATGGATTGGCAAAGATATCTAAAAAAAGGTAAAAAACCTTACATAAGTAAAATCAAAGTAGATATAGTTGCCGATGAAAAAATTAGAAAAAAGTTTGGGGCAAATATTAGTAATATATCTGGTGATTTACCTTTGGAAATTGAATATATGGATTTTGGAGATAATAAATCCCAAGCAAAAATAAAAGCTGATTTATATAATGCTAGTTTGGATATAAAGGAGCTTGGATATTCAAAAGAAAAAAATGTAAAAGGAAGTGCTGAATTTACTGCTTATATGAAAAAAGGCAAAATTACAGAGCTTAAAAAGCTTCATGTAAAATCAGATAAGCTTGAAATAAAGAATGCTCATATCTATTTCGATAAGAAGACTGGAAAAGTCATATCTGGAACTATTGATAGGTCTATGATTGCTGATAATATTTTTTCTGCTCAATTTGAAATAGATAGAAATAATAAAATAAAGATAATCGCCGATTGCGACCTTTTTGATTTACGTCCATTTTTTAAAAATACTGACCATAATAAAAATAGTATGGCTATGACCATATCTTTAAAAGCTCCAAAAATGATTACTTCGGAAAAAAGGGAAGTTAAAGATGTACAAATCTATTTTGACAAGAGCGATGATGGAACTATCAACCAGCTTGAAATGGATGCCAAAGCAGGAAGTGGCGATATTTATCTTAGATATAAACCTGATGAGAAAGGAAGGCTTGCTTTTAGGTTAGAAGCAGATGATGCGGGTGCTACTTTGGCTGCTTTTAATATTTATGACGATATTAAAGGGGGCAGAATTGTTGCCTATGCTATACCAGAAGGAGGAGCATATAGAGGAGATTTGGAAGGAGAAGCTTTTCTTTATGATTTTAAAGTTGTTAACGCTCCTGTTCTTGCCAAGCTTTTAAGTTCTATGAGTCTTATTGGCATAGGTAATCTTTTAGGTGGTGAAGGATTAATATTTACAAAACTTGAAACAAAATTTAGATGGCACTTTAAAGATGAAGGCAATATTTTAGCATTTAAAGAGGGGAGAACGTCTGGAAATTCACTAGGGCTTACTTTTGAAGGAAAATATAATCAAGGAAGCAAAGAAATTAATATTAACGGTACAATAGTCCCAATGTCGATAATTAACAGCTTTATATCCAATATACCTGTGATAGGACAAATACTTACTGGCGGTTCTGGTGGCGTTTTTGCAGCTACTTATAAAGTGAAAGGAAAAGCAAATAATCCAAAAGTTATCGTAAATCCTTTGGCTGTACTTGCACCTGGAATAATAAGAAAAATTATCTTCGAGGATTAGGTGTAATTTTATTATTTACATAATCT
>JALTZE010000070.1:2877-5012 GCA_027051315.1 Micavibrio sp. | reverse complement strand
ATATAGTATTTATGTAAAAACACCTAAGATAAAGGAGATGTACAAATGTCTGAAAAAGAAAAATACTCAGCTCTACCTGCTAATGTAAGAATGGAACTTCTTGAGAAAGATGGAGAATTTCAAAAAGATTTTGAAAAAGCTAACAAAAATGCTAAACCGTTAATGGAAAAATGGCATAAAGAATTTGTAAGTAGAACACGAGATAAGCCGACTTACTCTAGGTAGAGTAATACATCATTAAGAAAAGCCCCTATTAAAAATCCACATCATCATAATGTGAAGCGGGGGCAAATCCTGGTATCTTATCTTTTAAGATTTGTTTAAAACTTGGTCGTGATTTAACTTTTGCATACCACTCTTTGGCTGCTTTATGTTCTTCCCATGGAACATCACCTATATAATCAATAGCAGAAAGGTGACAAGCAGCTGATATATCAGTAAGAGAAAAATTATCACCAGCCAACCAATTTCTTTTTTCAGTCAAGAATCCTATATAATCAAGATGATAATGTATATTAGCATGACCAGCGCGAATGGAAGGACCGTGTGGTTCTCCCATTCTCATAAATCTTTTCATAAGTTTTTCACCTACAAGATTTTCTGTTACCTCTTTATTAAATTTTACATCAAACCAACTGGTTAATCTTCTTGTTTCTGCTTTTTGTACAGGGTCGCCACCTATGAGATTTATTTCAGGATACACTTCATCAAGATATTCACATATTACTTGACTATTTGCCAAAGTTGTACCATCTGATTCAACAAGTACAGGAACATCACCAGCAGGATTAAGAGCCAAAAATTCTGTTCTTCTTTCCCAGATTTTTTCTATCTTAGCATCAAAATCAAGCTTCTTTTCCGCAAGTACTACTCTTACTTTGCGGGAAAAAGGATGTAACCAAAGATGGTATAATGTTCTCATAAACTATTATGCTTTTTTTGTTTATATCTGCGCACGCTATATTATAGCAAAAGAACAACAAATGAAACCCTTAAATATCAGATTAAATAGCTACACATTACTTTGGTTATGATTTTATAGCTTTACCAGTTGGAGCTGAGGCAACTTGGTTGCGTCCATTATGCTTTGCTGTATATAAAGCAGCATCAGCACGTTCAATCAATTTTTCCGTATCTTCACCAGGTACATACTGGGAAACCCCTACAGACATAGTAATTCTTCCCAATTTATCACCCGTTTGCCTATTTACAAGGTCTTTTGCAGCGACTGCTTTTCTTAGCGATTCAGCAACCATAGCTGCCGCTTTTATATTTGTTTCAGGAAGAATTATCGCAAATTCTTCTCCTCCAAAACGTGCGGTAATATCCTTACCTTTAACTCCATCAGTTAAAGTACGTGCCACAAGCCTTAAAACTTGATCGCCTACTTGATGACCAAAATTATCGTTAAAGCTCTTAAAATGGTCAATATCTATCATAAGAAGTGAAAATATTGTGTTATTTTCTTCTGATTCTTTTGCGACTTTTTGTATCTCTTTATCAAAATATTTACGGTTTGCAAGTCCTGTTAATCCATCTGTTATAGCTTCTTTCCTAACCGTCTCAAGATTTTGTTGCATTTTTGACATTGTCGAGGCAGAAGCATCAAGCTCTTTTTCCAACTTGTGATTTTTTTCTATTATTGTTTTAGTTTCATCCATCAAGGATAAAATAGCATCTTTAAAATCATTTATAGATGAAGTACCCTCAATTTTACCGGTTACATCTTTAAGCGTACCACTATAATCATTTGTGGCAGTCCTTACATCTTTAATAGCATTAAGAATTTCTGCAATTTTATCTTGTATCTGATTCCCAACCTCACGAACAATATCCTGACTCTGGTCATTATCTATATATTTTTTATATATTTCTTTACATTGTTCTTCAGAAATTTTTTTTTGTTTTT
Organism: Micavibrio sp.; assembly: GCA_027051315.1. Taxonomy (GTDB): domain Bacteria; phylum Pseudomonadota; class Alphaproteobacteria; order Micavibrionales; family Micavibrionaceae; genus JALTZE01. Next base: position 3,103 of record JALTZE010000070.1, on the reverse strand, counting down.
TAGCTATATTATCTATGGCCTCGTTTATAGCCTTATTGGTTTTGGAGTAGTAAATATACCATAATTTATATATGTCTGGATTAGGGCATAGCCCCTCCTTATAAATTCTTTCAAGTGCTAAGCAAGCGTAATCATTAGCCTGATTTATATTATGCGAGTAATCCACCATTTAATCCTATTAATTTAAACTCATCGAAATGAAGATACATAAAATATATTACATAGT
>JALTZE010000070.1:0-2867 GCA_027051315.1 Micavibrio sp. | reverse complement strand
ATATACATAAATTTATTTTTCTTAACAAAATTTTAAATATTTTGATAGAAAAGAAAAGGAATACTTGAAAAAACTATCACTATAGTAGAATATCACAATTGGAATTACTGTAATCTTTTAAAAAAATATAGGTAGCAAATCATGGATGAAACAAAAAAACAAGAAAATACAGAGGCTGGAGAAGCTTCAGCTGAAGCTCCTACTCCTGAAACCCAGGCTGAGCCAGTAACTGAAACAACACCAGCCAAAGCAGATAACACACAAACAGTAGAGAAGGAAGCTTCCTCCGCTGCTGATAATTCATCTCCTGAAATTTCAAATGAAACAACTCCCACAGCAGAATCTACAGATAATGAGGTAACAGAAAATAGTTCTTCTTCTGAAGCTCCTACATCTGAGGAAGCTCCTGCCGAAGAAAAAGAATCAAAAAAAGAAAAACCCAAAAAAGAAAAAAAACCATCAGATTTCGATGCAAAAGAAATGATTGAAACTATAAAATCATTTGTAATGGTTCCTTTGCATAAAGCTGGAATGATGTATATAGGTATATTTGCTGGTGTTACACTTATACTTGGTTTATTGCTTGGAACATTCTTCTTCATGTTAGGCGTTATATTAACTGCTTGGTCTGTTTATTTCTTCCGCGACCCTGCAAGAGTGGTACCACAAGAAGAAGGTCTTATTGTTGCATCTGCAGATGGGCTTGTTACTGAAGTTAGTCAAAATGTAGCCTTACCTACGGAATTAGATAATGCTGAAACAAAAGATACTTCATATACAAAAATAAGTGTTTTCCTCTCTGTTTTGGATGTTCATGTAAACAGAGTACCCGTTGCAGGTGAAATAAAACAGATTAAATACAATAAAGGAAAATTCCTTAATGCTGCAAATGATAAAGCAAGCAGCGAAAATGAAAGGTCTGCAACATTAATAAAAATGGCAGATGGTCGTGAAATTGCTGTGGTTCAGATTGCTGGTCTTGTTGCAAGACGTATAGTTAATGAGCTTAAAGAAGGCGATACAGTAAAAACAGGTCAACGTTTGGGTATTATCCGTTTTGGTAGCCGTGTTGATGTTTATGTACCTGCAAATAGTGCTGTGAAAGTTATTGAAGGTCAAAAAACAGTGGCTGGTGAAACTGTACTTGCTGATTTAAAATCATCTGGTGAGTTACCAGCTGGTGTAGCTGAATAATAGTGATGTCAAAAGAAGCAAAAAAGAAAACTGCTGGTAAAAATCCAGAGGTTAATGGCTTAATAGGTTTTCATAAATTTGTTCCAAATTTACTTACCTTAATGGCTATGGCCTCTGGCATAACTGCCATACAAACAGCTATCCATGCTGCCTATAGTGGTGGTAGTTGGGAAACGCCAGTTTTCTTTATCTTAGTAGCTGGAATACTTGACCTTCTTGATGGAGCTGTTGCAAGATTGATGAAGGCGACTAGTGATTTCGGGGCTCAGCTTGATTCGTTTTCGGATTTTATTTCATTTGGTGTTGCTCCTGCCTTTATATTATATTTGTGGGTATTAAATGATGCGGGTAAGCTTGGTTGGATTGCAACACTTATTTTTGCTGTTGCTGTAGCTTTAAGACTTGCCAGATTTAATATAAAGCTGGAAAATAATGATAAACCCGATTGGGCAAAAAAATATTTTGAAGGTGTGCCCTCACCGCTTGGTGCTGCTCTTGCACTTTTGCCAATTGCTATATGGATTCAAACTCCAGAAACATTTGAAAATCTTAAATATGCTACTCCTTTGGTTGCTGTGTGGACAATGATTGTTGCTGCTTTAATGATAAGCAGGCTTCCTACCTTTTCATCAAAACAAATGAAAGTACCTTCAAAAATGGCTCTGCCTATGATGGGAATAGCTACATTTTTGATAGCAGCACTTTTACATGCACCTTGGATTACCTTGACTATATTGGTAGGAATATATATCTCCCTAATACCTGTATCGATTCTTAGATATAAATCAAAATTAAAACAGGAAAATCTTAGCGATGATATTACTGACCTTGCCATCGGTGCTTGCGATATAGATGAATTTAAAGATAAAAACGAACGTATTTAGATTTAGATAAACATAAAAAAGAGTATATAACAATATTATGCTGGCATAGGACCTGATATTCTGTTTATAGGACCTTCTCTTAATTGAGGTTCTAAATCCATACCCATTTCTTTAAAAATCTTAAAGTTTGCATCATTTGCCTCATACCCATTCCTTTTTATCCAAGCAAGAGATTGATTAACTTCACTCACATTTCTCATACCCATATTTAGCTGGAATGCTTCTGGATTATTGCGTAAAAGCAATTTTTCTATTCCCTGCAAAGACATAGAAGCATAAAGAGAAGAATCTGAAATTTCATATAAATCATCATTAGAAGGGGCAGGAACATTCTCTACTATTGTATGGCTTGGTGTTGGGTCTGAATAATGTTCCATAGCCATCATTATTGTTTTTCTGTCTTTTTCTCCTGATATTTCAGCAGCCCTTTGAGAAAAATATCCATCGTTAAGATTCTCTTGAGTTACTGTTCTAACTGGCGCAGCTTGCTTTTTATCAGAAGAGCTATTTTGTATATCCTCTTTAATAGAGCTTACAACCTCAGCAATCTGAGATTTTATTTCTTCTTTATTATTTGTTGCCTTGCTTTGAACATCTTTTGGATTTGTATATAATTTGAAGCTAGGAGCCTGAATCTTTACAAGATTCGCATTATTAAACTTGGCGTTCTGAATTTTATCCATCACAGAATCATTACTTGCCGATGATAGCGACATAAGCGGAAAATTTTCCAATTGTCTGGCAAAAGACCCTATACTCATAAAATACCTTTCTTAATTACCTTTAAAT
>JALTZE010000069.1 GCA_027051315.1 Micavibrio sp. | reverse complement strand
TGATAGAATTGAATTATTGGAAGAAGTAACAGATTATATAAAAATAGATGGTTCTGTTATTGATGGTCATGATAGAGGAGAATATCCAGCATTCTCAGTAATTATAGATATGTTGAAGGATAAAATTCCTAATGTGGAATTTGTTGCAGAAAGAGTAAAAAATCGTCAACATGCAGAAATATTAAGGAATAATTTAGGTATTAATAATGCTCAAGGCTGGGGATTGAAAGACGATTTCCTAGAAAAATCTATAGATAATTCTCTACCAACTGTAAGAATAGATAGTTCACTAGAAGGAATAAAAGGAATAATCCGATGGGCAGTTAATGAAATAGAAGGAGTTCGTAGTCCATCTAGTACGGATTGTCCAACCCAGCAACAAAATACATCTTTATCCATTACTTAGAAATATCTATACATCTGGACATTTCATTATTTTAATATGATAATACCCAATTTCCAATATTAGGGTACATTCATATGGCGCGCACTCAACATCAATATATATGTAATTCATGCGGTAATATCACCATGAAATGGGCTGGAAAGTGCGATGCCTGTAATGAATGGAATACAATTACCGAAGAAATAATAGAGGAAAATATCCCAAAAGGACTAAATATAGCAAAAAATAAAGGAAGAACCTTAAAATTTGAGCTTCTTGCAAATAAAGAAAAAAAGAAAATAGACCGTAATCTTACAGGTAATAATGAATTTGACCGAGTATGCGGAGGAGGATTAGTTTCAGGTTCAGCCTTGCTTATTGGTGGTGACCCAGGCATTGGCAAATCTACCTTACTGCTTCAAATATCATGTTCAATAGCATATAAAAATCAAAGATGTATCTATGTATCTGGTGAGGAAGCTATAGAACAAATAAGATTAAGAGCAGAAAGATTAGGGCTCTTAGATTCTCCAGTAGAGTTAGCTTCTGCCACTAATGTGCGTGATATTATCGCTTCGATGGAGGATAAAGATAACCCTGTTTCAATGATGGTCATTGATTCTATCCAGACTATGTATGTTGATATAGTTGATTCTGCGCCAGGAACAGTAACTCAAGTTCGCGCTTGCACCCTTGAGTTAATAAGAGCAGCCAAAAAACAAAATGTTACATTGCTTATCGTTGGACATGTAACCAAAGATGGTCAAATAGCAGGACCAAGAGTCCTTGAACATATGGTTGATACTGTACTTTATTTTGAAGGTGATAGAGGACATCAATTCCGTATATTAAGAGCCGTTAAGAACCGTTTTGGTCCTACTGATGAAATAGGAGTGTTTGAAATGGCAAATGAAGGATTGATAGAAGTTTCTAATCCTTCTGAGCTTTTTTTGGCACAAAGACAATCAGAGGCAGCAGGAAGTTCGGTTTTTGCAGGGCTTGAAGGAACAAGACCCGTTTTAGTAGAAGTTCAAGCACTGGTTGTTGAGTCCCCATATGCAACCCCAAGAAGACAGGTTATAGGTTGGGATAGTGGCAGATTAGCAATGATTATGGCAGTTTTGGAATCAAGATGTGGGATTCATATGTCAGCAAGCGAAGTATATCTAAATATCGCAGGCGGAATAAAAATTAATGAACCAGCAGCGGATTTAGCAGTTGCCGCAGCTCTTATCAGTGCTCATACAGGCAAGCCACTGCCAGAAGGAGCTATATTCTTCGGCGAAATTGGACTTGCTGGAGAAATAAGGCAAGTAGCACAAGCAGAAGCAAGGATAAAAGAAGCAGCAAAACTTGGTTTTGAAACTGCCATAATACCAAATCTTCCTAAGGGTAAAAAAAATCAAAGGAAAATAAAATCATCATTGAAAATAAAACAGCTAAAACATGTTCAGCAATTACCTGATATATTTTAATTACCACTTATCCTTGTTTCTATATCTTTTGCTATATCTTTTGATTTTTCATGCATTTTATATAGTGCCAGAATCTCATCTTTATCATTTAAAAAATAGATAAAAGTACTATGGTCATACATATATGTATCCATCTCTTTTATTTCCACTTTTTTTGCATAAACGGAAAATAATTTAATAAGCCTGTCTATCTGTTCTCTACTTCCTGTAAGTGCTGTAAAATCTTTATGAAACATTTCTATATAATCTTTGAGCTTTTCAACATTATCCCTTTCTGGGTCAACAGTTATAAATACAGGCATTATTTTACCTGCCATATTTTCAGGAAGCATATCCATAATTTGTGATATCTTTGTTAATTCCGAAGGACATATAACAGGGCAAGAAGTAAAACCAAAAAATATCAGCTTATATTTACCTTTCCAACTTTCATTGGTAAATTTATTCCCAAGATGATTCACAGCCTCAAAATTGCCATCTATAACTTTCCCAGTTTTTAACAATTGCGATGAATTATTCTCATCATTTACATATCTAGAAATAATGGCAAGAGATATTATTATGATAAAAATAAATATTATTGATTTTGTAAAAAGCTGTTTCATGTTCTAATTTTCTATTGTTACATTTTGCTATATATTCTTAATAGCTAACAATAAAACATACAAGGAAATAAAAATGAAAATAGGTCTAGTAGGGTGCGGACATGTGGGGGCAGCAAGCGCCTATGCCTGTATATTAAGAGGAGTAGGCACAGAAATGATTTTAGTAGATTGCTCTAAATCATTCGCCATAGCTCAGGCAGAAGATATGTTACATGCTACTCCATTTTCTAATCCTATACCAGTTCACGGAACTGATGATTTTAAAGCATTAGAAGGAGCAGGAATAGTAATGATAGCAGCAGGAGTAGCACAAAAAGAAGGTGAAACAAGACTTGACCTTCTAAAACGTAATGCAGCTGTATTTGAAAATATAATTCCAAAGATTCTAGATGTATCAAAAGACGCCATATTGCTGATAGCAACAAATCCACTAGATGTAATGACACAGCTTGCTACCCATATTGCAAAACAAAGTCACGGTCTTCCTTCTTCAAAAGTAATAGGTTCTGGAACTATACTTGATACAGCAAGGTTTAGAGCACTTCTAGCAGAACATCTTGGTGTATCTAGCCATTCAGTACATGCCCATGTCTTGGGTGAACATGGTGATTCAGAAGTTTTGCATTGGTCAGGTGCGAATGTGAGCAACATAAATATTTATGATTTTGCAACACAGGTTAATGCCCCAATAACAAATGAGATAAAAGAGCAAATAGATAATAATGTAAGAAATGCCGCATATAAAATTATTAAAGGAAAAGGAGCAACATGGTTTGGTATAGGCGCAGGAATGGCAAGGATAGCCCAAGCCATAATTGATAATGAATATGCTGTTATTTGCTGTTCAACTCTAACAAAAGAAGTTACAGGGGTAAAAAATGTCTGTCTTTCATTACCACGAATTATTAGTGAAAAAGGAATAGAAAATACAATATTTCCAGAATTATCATCAGAGGAAGAGGAAAAAATAACAAAAAGCGCAAATATAATAAGTAGCGCTGTAAATGAAATTTTACACTAATATAACAAATATCAATGTTATTTTTGGACAAATATCATGGAAGAAAAAGAAACACAAACAATACATAAACCTCACTATGCTCTGATTGCTACTTTTGCATCAGTTATTATAGTTTCCATATTAATTACTATTAAGTTTTATGCCTATATTGAAAGCTCTTCAGCAGCTGTTCTTGCTTCTTTAACTGACTCTGTTATGGACGCTGCTATATCAATTATCATGTTAATAGCCGTACGATATTCTCTTGAACCTGCTGATGATAAACACAGATACGGACATGGAAATATAGAATCGCTAGCAGCTCTTTTCCAAGCAATATTACTTGCTATTGCTGCTATATTTTTACTGGTAAAAGCATATGATAAAATAGTAAATCCCATAGAATTGAGTGACCATATCATAGCAAGTTCAATAATTCTTATTTCTGTAATTTTATCTGTGATACTTGTGCTTATACAAAAATATTGCATTAAATATTCAGGGTCATTAGCTGTAGAAGCTGATAAAGCACACTATAGTGGCGATATTTTTATGAATATGGCAGTTATTCTTGCTTTGATAATTGATTATTATAATGGCCCACATTGGATAGACCCTGTATTTGCCGCTATAATAGCTCTTATACTTCTAAATAGCGCAAGAAAAATAGGTACAGATGCAGTAAATATGATATTGGATTGTGAACTGCCTGATAAAGATAGACAAAAGATTATATCTGTTATAAGAGATAATAAAAAAATACTAGGCTTTCATGATGTAAGAACCAGAAAGTCAGGTATGGATATATTTGTAGCTTTTGATATAGAAGTAAAAAAGGATATAACATTAAAGCAAGCCCACGATATAACAGTAGAGCTTGAAAAAGATATTCTGAAAATATTTCCACAAGCACAAATAATGATACATACAGACCCAGAAGGTGAATATTGTGACCTTAGTCGTCACAACAAGGTTAAAATATGATGACAATATTATGTGATATTGGTGGTACAAATTGTAGGCTTGCGATTAAGAATGGACATTCATTCGAAAAGCAAAAAAAATACAAAGTATCAAAATATAATAATTTTGAAGATGTTCTTAATGAATATATAGATAATTTAGGAGTAAAGCCTGAAAAAATATATATGTCCCTTGCTGCAAACCCCGATGGAAATATTTACCATTTTAAGAACCAAGCCGCAAATTCAAATAAATGGGTGATAGATTATAATAATATCGCCAAAGATTATAATTTATCAGAAATACATATATTTGATGATTTTGTAACAAATTCTATGGCCTTGCCAGCTATAGGTTCGGATAGCTATAAAATATTAAGAAATGGAAAAGAGGTAAATTCTAAACCTTTATGTATAATAGGTGCAGGAACAGGTCTTGGAATATCATATGCCGTACCTAATGGTAAGGATTATAATTTTATTCGTACTTATGGCGGTCATTTTGCTGTATCTGCGGTAAGTGATGAACAATATGAATATATAAAAATTCTAAAAACTATGATAAATCGTACCCCAATATTTGAAGATTTTGTCTGTGGTAAGGGAATTATAAATATATATA
>JALTZE010000068.1 GCA_027051315.1 Micavibrio sp. | reverse complement strand
ATAAGGTAAGTCTATATAAATATTTTTATGAGATTGCATGGAAACAAAACAGCTTAAAGATTTTTATAATAGGCGATTTATTGAGGATTTGGCCGCTGCGATAGCTTGCGAATATTCTGGTTTTGAATCTGATAAATTTATTTTATCGGTGTTAAATGATGAATGGGGTGAGTTTGAATTAAAGCAGCGAATGTTTCATATTACAAAGAATATTCACAAATATTTACCAGATGATTATAAACGAGCTATTGAAATTTTGTGGAATGTTCCTGAAAAGCTGATTAATCATAAAATGTCTGGTTTTTTATTGATGTTTTTTCCTGATTTTGTTGAAAAATACGGGCTTAATGATTGGGATTTATCTATGAAGGCTTTGGAGCATTTTACTAAAACGTCTTCTTCTGAATTTGCTGTGCGTCCCTTTATCATGAAGGACAAAGAAAAGATGATGCGGCAAATGTTAAAATGGTCAATGAATGATAATTATCATGTTAGGAGGCTTTCTTCGGAAGGATGTCGCCCAAGATTACCTTGGGCTTGTGCTTTGCCTGAATTCAAAGAAAGTCCTTCGCTTATTATTCCTATATTGGAAAATCTGAAAGATGATGGAGAAGATTATGTAAGAAAATCTGTGGCTAATAACCTTAATGATATATCAAAAGATAACCCTGATATTGTGATAGATATTTCAAAAAAATGGTATGGTCGTAATAAATTTACAGATAGGGTAATAAAGCATGCTTGTCGTACTATGTTAAAGCAGGGTAGAAATGATGTTATGTCTATATTTGGTTTTGAGAAAGTAAAAGCTGTTAGTTCTTATATATCTGTTATACCAAATAAAGTGAAAATTGGTAATGATGCGGTAATTAAAGCTAAAGTTGATTTTGGCGCTAAAAGAATAAAGAAACTTCGTTTAGAATATATTATTCACTACGTTAAAAAAGATGGTGGATATTCAAAAAAAGTTTTTCAGATTGCAGAAAAAGAAAATATATTAGGTGAAATTAATATTACAAAGAAACATGGCTTTGCTCAGATGAGTACGAGGAAACATTACAAGGGAAAACATAAAATAGAACTTGTAATTAATGGTGATATTTCAGTTGGTTGTGATTTTATTTTGACTTAGATTTCAGAAATATGTTTTTATCTGCAAATCCATAAATAGTCAAAAGAAGGTATATATATTATGTATATGGTAAATGTAGTTTTAGCTATTATCATTGATATTATTATGGCTCCGCTGAGAGTTTTTATGCGTGAAGTTATAGGGTTAAGTTCTTTTAAAATGTTTTATGGATGTGTTTTGATGCAAGGTATTTCTATTGGCGGAGTTGCCTTGTTAGCATATGGTGTTGAAAATATGGGGGTAGTTATAGTTGCGGCTATTATTTCAAATCTTGTTGCAAATAATTTATGGGCTATTTTCTTTTATGGTAAAAAAGCATTCCCTAGTTTCTGTGTAAGAAAAAGGTTAACCAATCGTTTATATTTTCAAGCAATGTTAGCATATGATGCGATTAAATCTATATAATTATGTAATAATGTGTATCAGTTCATTAAAATGACATAAAGTTTTTGAAATATAGTCATTTTCTGGCGTAATAATGTATTCATGAGTTTGAAAAAAGCAATGGCAACTGTTGCGGGGCTTACTATGGTCAGCAGGGTTGCTGGATTAGTACGGGATATATTAACGGCAGCATTTTTAGGGGCTGGTGTAGTTGCTGATGCTTTTTTTGTGGCTTTGAAACTTCCTAATTTTTTTAGAAGAGTAACGGCAGAGGGAGCTTTTTCGGTTTCTTTTATTCCTATTTATTCTGAAACTTTGGAAAAAGAGGGAGAAAAAGAAGCAGGAAAATTTGCAGGTAATGTTTTTTCATTTATGTTTTGTGGATTGTCGCTGTTTACTATTTTGGTAATTGCTGTGATGCCTTATGTTATAAATCTTATTGCCCCTGGTTTTGAAGATGGAAGCCAAAGGCAACTACTTGCTACTGAATTATCAAGAATTAGTTTTCCTTATTTGCTTATGATGTCTTTGACGGCTCTTATGGGTGGTCTTTTAAATGCCCATGATAAATTTGCACCTTTTGCTGCTGCTCCTATATTATTTAATTTATGCCTTATATTATCTTTGCTATTTGGAAAAGATTATGCACAAAGCGCAGGGCATGCAATGGTGTATGGAGTGCTTGTTGCAGGTATTGTTCAATTTTTTTGGCTTTTATATTCGGTACGAAAAGCAAAAATTCCCCTTCCAATTGTAAAACCTAGATTTTCCCCAAAAATGAAAAAAGTTTTGAAATTAATGGGGCCAGGTTTGATTGGAGCAGGGGTTATGCATATTAATTTATTTGCTGATTTGGTCATTGCTTCATTTTTGGAGGAAGGTTCAATTTCCTATTTATATTATGCAGATAGATTAAATCAGCTTCCTTTGGGAGTTGTAGGGATTGCGGTTGGTACTGCATTGCTTCCCATGTTATCACGGGCGATTGCGGCAAATAATAATGATGATGCTAATAATCTTTTCAATAGAGCTTTGGAATATTGTTTTGTTTTGGGGATTCCTGCTGCTATTGCTTTGGCGGTTATTCCTATACCCATTATTACAGTTTTGTTTGAAAGGGGAGAATTTACGGCTGAAGATAGTATGGTTACCGCTACTGTTTTGGTGGGATATGCGCTTGGTCTTCCTGCTTATATTGCGATTAAGGTGTTTGCTACGGCTTTTTGGGCAAGGCAGGATACTTCTACGCCAGTTAAGATTTCTGTTGTTGCTACGTTGATGAATATTGCGCTTAGCATTGTGCTTTCTATGAAGATTGGGGTTGTGGGTATTGCTCTTTCTACTGGTATTACTGCTTGGGTGCAGATTGTTATATATATTTATTATCTAAGGGGAGTGGAGATAGCAATTTTTGATAAAAGGCTTATTAAAAATACGATTATGATAGTCGTTAATGCTTGCATTATGGGGGGTGTTTTGTATATTACGTATAAATATGGAATAAGAGGATTATTCATAGATGGCAGTTTCTTTATGCAGATGGTGGCGGTTTTTATCTTGGTCTTACAGGGTATAATCATCTATGCTTTGCTTGCTATTTTAAGCGGTGTATTAAATTTCAAAGAATTTAAATCATATATAGGAAGAAAAAAATGACAAAGAAAAGAATCTTGTCAGGTATGCAACCGACAAATCAGTTACATCTTGGTAATTATTTGGGGGCATTAAGAAATTGGGTTAAGTTACAAGAAGAAGATTATGAATGTTTATTTTGTGCGGTTGACCTTCACGCTATTACTAATGGGCATAACCCTGCTGTGCTTGCCAAAGCAACTAGAGAGATTGCGGCTGCTTATGTCGCTGCGGGAATAAATCCTGATAAATGCACTATATTTGCGCAATCTGCTGTACCTGCTCATACGGAATTAATGTGGTTATTTACCTCTATGACTCCTCTTGGCTGGTTGAATCGTATGACGCAGTTTAAGGAAAAGGCAGGTAAAAAACGTGATAATGCTTCATTGGGGCTTTATTCTTATCCTGTGTTAATGGCTGCTGATATTTTGGTTTATAATGCTTCACATGTTCCTGTGGGTGAAGACCAAAAACAACATTTGGAACTTGCCCGTGAAATTGCAGGGACTTTTAATCACAGATATGCAAAAGATGAAGATTTTTTTACTTTGCCAGAACCGATGATAATGGGAGAGGCAACAAGAGTTATGAGCCTTAGAGATGGTACATCTAAAATGAGTAAATCTGCTGTATCGGATATGACGCGTATTAATCTTACTGATGATGCTGATTTGATAGCGCAGAAATTTAAAAAGGCAAAAACTGATGCTTTACCTGTTCCTGCCAGTAAAGAAGAATGTGAAGATAGAGCTGAAGCCAAGAATCTTATTACTATTTATGCTGCCCTTGCCGATAAAAGTTTTGATGAGGTAGCTGCTGAATTTGGTGGAAAAGGATTTGGTGATTTTAAGAAGGCTTTGACTGATTTGGCTGTTGAAAAGCTTACCCCCATTACATCACGTATGAATGAGCTTATGTCTGATGAAGCAGAAATAGACCGCATATTGTATAAAGGAGCAGAAAGAGCAAATGAACTTGCCATACCAGTTGTAAAAAAAACCAAGGAATTGATGGGTTTTTGGGCATAAATGTTATGTATCAGTAATATAGTTGTTAATAACTTGTTTGCATTTTTTTTGATATGATTGCACAATGTTGATTAGGGTTAGTTTGATTCACCTTTATATCGGGGTTGAAAATAAGTCGGAAAGTAAGATGTTTGTATTTGAAAATTTAAAAAAATCTATATTATTGTCATTATTGGTGATTTCTTTGTTTATATTTACTAATAGGGCTGATGCCGAATATTTTGTATGGGAAGACCCGCATACTGGTGTTACTCTTAGTTTTCCTGATACGTGGTACATGACTTCAAAGCGTGAAGATGATGAAATTATCAGAATTAATGCGCCTGGTGCTAAAATTTCGGCAAATTGTGTTGTAAAACATCGTGAAGATAAGCGATTCCTTATATATCCAAGCCGTTATGATGATGCTATCCAAAAAATAGCTTATAGTAAGGATTTTTGGACACAATATTTTTCAAAACATGATAATGTTAAGGTTCATTTGATAAGAGATGGAGCAGGATTTGCCAAAGGATATGCAAGCTATATTATTGCTTCATATACAACGGGATATCCAGAAGTATATGAAGAAAGAGTTAGTGTTGCCTTTACTGGTTATTATGCTGGAAATAATCTTATTGGTGAATGTTCATCTTCTAAGGAAGAATTTCCAAAATATAGAGATATATTTTTAAGTGTATTGAAATCTGTTGACCAAGATAAAATTAATCACGAATTGTTGATTGGGGAATATGAGAATTTTCTTGGTTCTAATGCAATTTTATATTTTAGAGATAAATCAAAACTTAAAACAGAGCAGTATTAATTTAAATGGTTGATAGAAGTAAAAAAGCCTTAAAAAGATTTCTGGCTAGATTATTTGATTATTATCTTTTTACTATTGTTGTTAGTGTAGCT
>JALTZE010000067.1 GCA_027051315.1 Micavibrio sp. | reverse complement strand
TAATAATATCCTCCTCCTGCTATTAGCAAAATAACTATAATTGATATTATTATTTTCATCTTATCCTCTTTTTATCAATCAACTGGTAATATTAACATCTTTGATTTTAGAGAATATCATATATATGTTTCAAAAAAAACGCCATTATATTAATGACGTTTTACTTGCTTTAAAATTTTTATAGAAATCAAGGCTGCCTTAATATGGTTATGCTAGGAGCATAAGTCGTGCCAGCTTGATTTGATGGTTGAGATTTTGATGGATAAGAAATTGATTTTGATAGATTTCTTGCCCATTTATCGCCTGTATTATTACCATCTTTTGTATTACTGGCAGTAGCTGTTTCTGGGTTTATTGGAACTACCTGCACTGTAATAGATTGTGGGGGGGGAGCATCTTCAAGAATGGGGGCTATCATTCTTATTAGGTATGTAGAGTTTTCAACAATTTCAATATCCGATTGCTCAGTTGATAAACCTTTTAGACTTTGAGCAGGATTTATTAGATATAGATTAGTTTTATAGTGCTCAACTGAGTAATCACCATTAACTATAAGTGACTCAGTTCCTGAGTTACTTCCTTCCAAGATTACTGATAAATATTTTCCATCACTATAATTATTTCCATCTGTATCATAGAAAAATCCTGCATTTATTAATTGTTGACCAGATATATTTCTGACTTCTACTGCAAGAATATTAAAATCAGGAGTATTTTCTGGGTCAGTTATAGTTACAGTATAATCCGCTGTATCTGCATGTATATATTCTGCCATATTTTCATTGATGCATTTGTTAAATTCGTTATTCTCACTCATTGGTAATAGCTCATTACCATTGACTAAATATGCAAGATAGGGTGCTTTTTCGCCCATAGCATTTTCAGCATCTACTACATAACTTACAGCAGGAACAGCATCACAAGCCCAACTTGCTTGGCTAATATCAACGAAAGGAACTCCTGTATCTTCTACAATTTCAATTGTTTCTACCGAATTATCGGGATTAGTTACCAAGATTTGACCTTCTATATTGCCATTTGAAATATTATATACACCATCGTTGGGGGTTATTATTTCTACATTCCAATTAGAGCTGTTAATCTCTACAGTAGAAGCAGTTTCATCTGCTGTATCGGTATATGTAGCGCTGACCTGACCATTAATATTACTTACCAATATATATTGATTTTCACCTATTTGCAGATTCACATTCCATATTTCGTCATTTGTTGTTGCTATTTCTGTATCTTGCATAGTTATTGTAGAATTATTTCCATTAACATCATTTACTATCACATTACCTGAATCATCTGGAGCGCTTATAACTGTTTGTCCTTGTGGACTTTCTATAGCTACATTCCAATCGTCATCATTTACTGTTATAGTATTATCAGAATCTGTAGAAGCACCTTGTTCTAATTCGGTAATTTGGTATCCACTACCTGTATATTCTATATAAAATGAGGTACCAGTTGATGATTCATATACGTTAATGCCCCAATTATTATCATTTGTGATTATAGTTGCATCAATGTTTGTATTTTGATTTGCAGGAGGAGCAACATTATTATCACCATCTTTTTTACCTGAGCAAGCTGCTACAGAAAATGCAAGTAAAGCACTAAATGCTGTTTTAGTTAGAAGTTCTTTATTCATTTTTACACACCCTTAATTATGTCATTTAATGACTTTTATACACATATGATATTATAAATGCAAATTTTTTTCTCCCTTAACAGCTGATAGTATAATCCATTTATTATTTGCATTCTTGATATAAAACCCTATCATGTTACAGATGTTAAATTAGAAATATGGGTTATTCCTATGGATAATATAGATAAAGAAATAAAACGTCCGCTTTCTCCTCATTTACAAGTTTACAGGCTTCCTATTACTGCGTTGATGTCCATAAGCAATCGTATAGCAGGGGTTTCAATGATTTTTGGGATTTTTATGTTGCTTTGGCTTTTGATTGGAGCGGCTATTGGGCCCGATTCATATAAATATTTTATGGATTTTGCTAGCTCAACTATCGGAAAAATAATGATTTTTGGCTGGTCTGTCGCTCTGTTTTATCATATGTGCAATGGAATACGCCACCTTATCTGGGATACAGGGCTAATGTTTGATAAAAATATCGCAGAGAAAAGCGGATATATAGTAATATTGGCTGCTATAATACTAACAATCGTGACATGGTATTGTGCTTTGAATTGATGGAGAAATATAAATGAAAAACGAATCAATAAGAACAAGCTTAGCAAAAGGACGGGGATTAGGTAGTGCCAGAAACGGAACTGAACACTGGTATATGCAGCGTATTACAGCAATTGCAAATATCCCCCTTTCTTTATGGATAGTATGGTCATTTTTATCATTGATTGGTGCTTCTTATGATGAATTTACGATATGGCTTGCCTATCCATTAAATGCAATATTGATGATAATCTTTGTGCTTAATGTTTTTTATCATGCTTATCTTGGAATACAGGTAGTTATAGAAGATTATGTAAGTAATGAAATATTAAAAATGATTAAGTTGATAGGTGTTAAACTATTCTTTTTTGCAGCTAGTGTTGCTGCGATTTTTTCAATTCTAAAAATAGCGTTGTAGGTTAAAAATGACAAAAGCATATGAAATTACTGACCATTATTATGATGTTATCGTTGTTGGCGGTGGGGGAGCAGGATTAAGGGCTTCTTTGGGGGTTGCTGAAAAAGGGCTTAGCGTTGCCTGTGTTACAAAAGTTTTTCCAACAAGGTCACATACAACAGCGGCGCAAGGTGGTATCTCGGCTGCTCTTGGTAATATGGGAGAAGATGACTGGCGTTTTCATATGTATGACACAATCAAAGGTTCTGATTGGTTAGGTGACCAAGATGCGATTGAATATATGTGTCGTGAGGCTATTCCATCAATAATAGAGCTTGAACATTACGGTGTTCCCTTTTCAAGAACAAAAGATGGAAAAATATATCAAAGAGCATTTGGTGGAATGACCACACATTATGGAGAGGGAACAGCTCAAAGGACATGTGCTGCCGCTGACCGAACTGGACATGCCATACTTCATACTCTTTATACTCAAGCTTTAAAACATAAAGCGAATTTCTTTGTTGAATATTTTGCTCTTGATTTGATTATGTCAGATGATGGCAAATGTTTGGGCGTTATGGCTTTATGCATGGAAGATGGAACTTTACATAGATTTCGTGGGCATCAGACAATTCTTGCCACTGGTGGTTATGGTAGGACGTTCTTTTCTTGTACTTCGGCTCATACTTGCACAGGTGATGGTAATGCAATGGTTTTACGTGCTGGTATTCCTTTGCAAGATATGGAGTTTGTACAGTTTCACCCAACAGGAATATATGGGGCAGGTTGCTTAATTACAGAAGGCGTTCGTGGTGAAGGTGGTTATCTTACCAATTCAGAAGGTGAAAGATTTATGGAAAGATACGCTCCTTCTGCAAAAGATTTGGCTTCGCGTGATGTTGTATCGCGTTCCATGACTATAGAAATACTAGAAGGGCGCGGAGTCGGTGAAGAAAAAGACCATATTCATTTACATCTAGAACATCTTGACCCTGATATCATTCATTCCAGATTACCTGGAATTGCTGAAACAGCTAAGATTTTTTCTGGTGTTGATGTTACGAAAGAACCAATCCCTGTGCTTCCCACTGTTCATTATAATATGGGGGGGATTCCTACTAATTTCAGGACGGAAGTCTTAAACCCTACATCCACTAATTGTGATAATGTTGTTTCTGGATTGATGGCCATTGGTGAGGCTGCTTGTGTTTCTGTTCATGGAGCGAATAGGCTTGGTTCGAATTCATTACTTGACCTTGTTGTTTTTGGTAGGGCCGCTGCTATACGTTGCTTTGAAACTATCGTTCCTGGTATGCCTCACCCCGCTTTGGGGGCTGATGATGGAACAAATGCAATAGAAAGACTTGATAAGATTAGATATGCAAATGGCTCAGTACCAGTGCCAGAACTTAGAATGGAAATGCAAAAAACCATGCAAAATCATGCTGCTGTTTTTAGAACAGGAGAAGTTTTAGCAAAAGGGTGTAATATGATTGATGGTATTTATGCTAAAAAAGATGATATTTCAATTACTGATAGGTCAATGATATTTAATACAGATTTAATTGAAGCTTTAGAGCTTCATAATTTACTTCCACAAGCAGTGGTTACCATGCATTCTGCTACTAACCGTGAGGAGAGTAGAGGAGCACATGCAAGAGAAGATTTTCCTGATAGAGATGATGAAAAATGGATGAAACATAGTGTTATATGGATTGATGAAAGGGGAAAAACAAAAATTGATTATCGTCCAGTTCATATGTTTACTCTGACTGATGAAGTGGAAGTTTTCCCTCCCAAAAAACGAGTTTATTAATGTTTTAAGGTTATTGAAAAAAAGCTTGAAATAATATGTAAAAACATATATGTTTCAGCACATGATGGAAGAAGAGAACAAAAACCATATACAAAGAGAGTTTATGAAAGTTGCCACATGGCTTGGACTTAGCCGTGGAAATTCTTGGGAATTGTATAAAACCGTTGAAGATAAAAAAGCTGTTTTAGATGATTTTGTACGCTCTGGTAACGAAAAGATAAAACAATTTGATATAGCAATTGATGAAAGCTATAGAGACCAACTTACCCATGATTATAACAGAAAATATTTAATTGAGTATTTAAAAAAGCTCGTACAAAAAATTGATGATAATCATACCACAGAAGCGGCACTTTTATTTATTGATTTAGATAGGTTTAAGCAAATAAATGATACTGAAGGTCATCAAACAGGTGATGATGTTTTAGTAGGGATATCTGAATCACTAGACAAAGCTACCAGAGAAAATGAGCCAGTAATAAGATATGGTGGAGATGAATTTTGTATTGTCTTAGAAAAAAGCTCTGAAGATAAATCTTTTCCATATAGTGCAGCAAAAAGAATTTTGAATGTTATAACTGGTGCGGTATTTTATTCAAAAAAAGATATTAACAAAGAAAGACCTCTCTCGGTAGGAGCAAGCATAGGACTTGTTGAAGTAAATAATATAGCCA
>JALTZE010000066.1 GCA_027051315.1 Micavibrio sp. | reverse complement strand
ATAAACCAGTTGAGGGGGGGACGCCTGATGATACTAGATTAGTAATATCAGATGCTATCACCTCTGATTTTACTATATCGTTAAAAAGTGCCTTACATGAAGGGGGGCATGGGCTTTATATTCAAGGACTACCCCGAAGAAGCTGGAGATACCAACCTGTTGCACAAGCAAATGGTGCAGCTATACATGAATCGCAAGCATTGCTTGTTGAGATGATGATAGCAAGGACAAAGGAGTTCTTTGAATTTATATCACCAAGAATTGAGGGACTCTTCCATACAATGAAAGATACTACTCTTAGCCCATCAAATCTTCATGCTCTTAAGAATCGTGTTGTTGCCATTACAGATAGGAAAAAGGCCGATGAAGTTACATATTTTTATCATGTTCTTATGAGATATCGTATAGAAAAGGATTTGATTGAAGGAAATATGAAAGTAGAAGATATTCCAGAAAGATGGACAGAAGATATGCATTCTTTGCTTGGAGTATATCCACAAAATCACTCTGAAGGATGTCTTCAAGATGTACATTGGTTTGTAGGAAAATTTGGCTATTACCCTTCTTATATAGTTGGACATATGATAGCTGCGCAGCTTTTTTTGAAGATGCATGATGATATACCGCAAATAAGAGAATTTATAAGAAAAGGGGAATTTAAAGTTCTGACAAAATGGATGAATGATAAAATTCATTCTAAAGGGCGTTTATTAAAACCTATGGATTTGATAAAAGATGCAACAGGTAAAGAGCTAGATGAAAGCTATTTAATTGAACATTACAAAAGAAGATATTTACAATGAAATATATATCAACACGCGGTGATAAAGAACAAAAATCATTTACAGATATATTGCTTTCGGGGCTTGCTCCTGATGGTGGTTTATATCTCCCCCAGTCATTTCCTTTACTTGATATGAGTGAGCTTAGAGGAAGAAGCTATATAGAAACAGCTAATAAAGTTATTTCACCATATCTTGATGATGAATTTTCTGATATAGATTTTGAAAAAATATTAAATGATACATATGGTATTAAGGCTGGTATATTTGGGCATAAATCAATATCTCCTATGGTTCAGATTGATGATAATATCTGGATTATGGAGCTTTTTCACGGACCAACAATTGCTTTTAAAGATATAGCTTTACAACTTCTTGGAAGATTTTTTGACTTTATTTTAAAAAAACATAATCAGAAAATAACAATAGTCGGAGCAACTTCGGGGGATACTGGTTCTGCTGCAATAGAGGCATGTAAGAATTGTGAAAATATAGAAATATTTATCTTGCACCCTAAGGGCAGAGTTTCTGATGTACAACGTAAACAAATGACCAGTGTAAATTCACCAAATGTCCATAATATTGCTCTGGAAGGGAATTTTGATGATTGCCAGAATCTGGTTAAAGCTATGTTTAATGATAAAGACTTTAAAGCTTCACAAAATTTATCGGCAATTAATTCTATTAACTGGGCAAGAATTATAGCTCAGAGTGTTTATTATTTTTATGCAGCCTCTGCTTTAGGTATTTGTAATAGGCGTAAAGTGAATTTTGCCGTTCCTACTGGAAATTTTGGAAATATATTTGCAGCATATGTGGCAAGAAATATGGGACTTCCTATAAATAAGTTAATAATAGGGTCAAATAAGAATGACATATTAACCAGATTTTTTGAAACTGGTGAAATGAAAAAAGAGATTGTTGAACCATCGATAAGCCCTTCTATGGATATTGGTATTTCCAGTAATTTTGAAAGATATCTCTATTTGTTGCTAAATAAAGATTCTGAGAAGTTAAATAATCTTATGCAGGATTTCCAAGATAAGGGAAGTTTTACGCTGGAAAAAGATTTGATGGTAAAAGCAAAGTCAGAATTTGAATCATATAGATGTAATGATAATGATACTAAAAATATTATAGAGAAATGTTATAAAGAAACTGGATATCTGATTGACCCACATACAGCAGTTGGATTAAATGCTGCTATTAAAGCTAATAATGATAAAACTATTCCTATGGTAGTTCTTGCTTGCGCTCATCCAGCGAAATTCCCTGTTGCTGTTAAAGAAGCAAGTGGTAAATATCCCGATTTACCTGAAAAATTAGGGGATTTATTTGAACGTGAAGAATATTTTGATATATTGCCGAACGATTTGAATAAGGTTCAAAATTTTATAAAAGAAAAGACAAAATAAATGATTAAAACAACCACTTTGCCAAATGGCTTACGTATAGTAACTGATAATGTTAACTCCGTTGGAACAGTTTCTCTTGGAATATGGGCTTGTGTAGGGTCTAGATATGAAAGTTCTGCCAATAATGGCGTGGCTCATATGGTAGAACATATGATATTCAAAGGAACAAAAACAAGAAATGCAAAAGATATTGCAGAACAAATTGAAAATGTTGGTGGGCATATGAATGCTTATACTGGGCGTGAAATAACTGGATATTATATGCATATAATGAAAGATGATGTTAATCTAGCAACTGATATTTTAACAGATATGGTGCAAAACCCTCTTTTTAGTCAGGAAGATTTTGATAAGGAACGTCAAGTTGTTTTGCAAGAAATAGGAATGTATGAGGATACGCCAGATGATTTAATCTTTGACAATTATCAGCAAACAGCCTACAAAAATCAGGCTATTGGTGCTCCTATACTTGGTACTACGGAAATAATAAGAAATATGCCAAGGGAAGAATTATTCAATTATGCGGATAGAAGTTATACGCCTTGTTCGTTAGTAGTTTCAGCGGCAGGAAATATTAATCATGATGAATTTGTATCCCTAATTTCTGATAGAATGGGTAATATAAGAAAAAACAAAGAGATAAGTTATGATGCCGCAAATTATACCAGCGGTGAGAGTCGTGTAGAAAAAGATTTGGAGCAAGCTCATATAATAATGGGTTTCAAAGGAGTAAGTCGCAAAGATGATGATTATTATGCAGCTATTGCTCTTTCAACTATCTTGGGTGGTGGAATGTCATCTAGATTATTCCAACAAATAAGGGAAGAAAGAGGGCTTGTTTACAGCATATATTCATATCATAACGCATTCCAAGATGATGGACAGTTTGGTATATATGCAGGAACAGGAGCAAATGACCTAAAAGAATTAGTAGCTGTTACGTGTGATGAAATTATCAAAGTAACAAATGATATATCAGAAGAAGAATTGGCAAGAGCCAAAGCACAATTGAAATCAAATTTATTGATGAGTAGAGAATCAATGACATCACGAGCAGACCAACAAGCAAAGCATATGATATTTCATGACAAGGTTATGGATATTAATGAAAAAATAGCCAAAATCAATGATTTGGATATATTTAAGATACAAGAAATAGGAAAGAAAATATTTTCAAGCAAATTAACGATAGCAGCAATAGGACCAATATCTGCTTTGGAAGGTTATGACCAAATTAGTAGTAGAATTGCTATTTAGCAATAGCACAAATAATAGTTGGGCTTGACATTATAGTACTGTAGCGGGTAAATCCGCTGTATGAAACATTAACAGGATAAGAATATGGCTATACTTGATATATTGGTTACCCCCCACCCTATTTTGAAAACAAAATCAAAAGAAGTGGAAAAGATTGATGATAAAATAATCAAACAAATTAAAGATATGTTCGAAACATTGGAAAGCCTTAATGGTGTAGGACTTGCCGCTAATCAAGTAGGTATAACAAATCGTATATTTGTTATGAATGTTACTGCTGATGAAAACACAAAAGGATATCCGCCTGTTGCTATGATTAATCCTGTAATAACATGGGAATCAGAGGAAATATCCGATATTACAGAGGGATGTTTTTCTGTTCCCGAGCAGTATGCTGGTGTTGAAAGACCAGATATTGTGAAAGTGAAATTTCTTGATATGGACGGAAAAGAAAGAGAAGAAGAATATCAAGGACTCGCCTCGCATTGTGTTCAACACGAGCTTGACCATCTTGATGGTATATTATTTGTTGACCATTTATCTCCTTTAAAACGTAATATGATTTTAAAAAAATTAAAGAAAATGCAAAAAGAAAGAATGTTGTAAATGGGACTTAATGTAGTTTTTATGGGTACACCTGATTTTGCTGTACCTGCTCTTCGGGCTCTGATTAACAGTGAACATAATGTGATATGCGTATATTCACAACCGCCAAGACCAAAGGGAAGAGGTCATAAAATACAAAAATCTCCTGTACATGAACTTGCAGAAATAAATAATATAGAAGTAAGAACACCTAAATCTTTTAAACAAAATGAACAAGCGATAGAAGATTTTACCAATCTTAAGGCCGATATTGCTGTTGTTGCTGCTTATGGTCTTATTTTACCAGAATCTATATTAAATGCTCCTAAATATGGCTGCCTTAACATACATGCTTCATTATTACCAAGATGGCGAGGAGCTGCACCTATACAAAAAGCGATATGGGCTGGTGATAGCGAAACAGGCATAACCATAATGCAGATGGATAAGGGGCTTGATACAGGTGATATGATAATGAAAGAAAAAACACCTATATATACTGATACAACTGCTCCATCGCTTCATGATAAACTATCTTTAATGGGGGCAAGCATGATTGTTAAGGCTCTTGATGAATGTGAACTAAATGGTGGATTATCAGGGGAAAAACAAGATGATAATCTTTCTACCTATGCATCAATGTTAAGTAAAAATGATGGAAAAATAGATTGGAACAAAAGTGCAGAAGAAATCCATAGACAAGTTAGAGCCTTGAATCCTTGGCCTGGCTGTTTTTCTATTTCAGAAGATGGTAAAAGAATAAAAATTATAGAAACATTGCTTACTGATAAAAAATCAGAAGAAATAGCAGGAAAGATTGTGGATAAAAAAGGGGGAGTAGTATGCGGTGATGGCAGGATATTACGTATAATTGCTATACAGCCCGAAAACTCAAAGAAAATGGATATTAATTCTGCCATTAATGGGGGGTATCTATCGATAGGTAGATGTTTGTAGGGGGTATGGTTAATTCTAATTAATTATTTTTCTAGTTTGATGGAAACCCCATATTTTCTAAATAATTTTCTTGTTCTAATAAAAATTGTTTTAG
>JALTZE010000065.1 GCA_027051315.1 Micavibrio sp. | reverse complement strand
AAATAAACTAGAAGCAGTGGATATAAGAATAATTTGCGCAACCAATAAAAACCCGCTGGAAGAAGTAAGAAAAGGAAATTTTAGAGAGGATTTATATTACAGGCTGCATGTAATACCGATAGATATGCCGCCTCTTAGAAAAAGGGGAGATGATATAATAGATTTGGCATATACAATGTTATTAAAATATTCAGAAGAAGAAAAAAGGCGGTTTTCTGCTTTTTCCGAAGAGGTAGAAGAAATATTTCTTCAATATTCATGGCCTGGAAACATAAGGGAGCTACAAAATACAATAAGAAAGATAGTAGTTTTAAATAATACTGATATAGTTACATTATCAATGCTACCTGAATATATGTTATCAAATACAAAAATTAGTGAAAAAGATGACAATTATCAAAATAGTAAATTTTTTGTAAAAGAAGCAGTAAATAGGAATATAAAAAATAATGGAACATTAAACCCCCTATGGGAGATAGAAAAAGATGCAATCGAACGTACAATAGAAGAATGTGGAGGAAATGTTCCAAAAGCAGCGGCTATACTTGAAATATCACCATCTACAATCTATAGAAAGCGCCTGCAATGGGAAAAAAATATGTATAGCTAGGACGTATAGCTATAGTAATGCAACTCATTAATTATATTTTTTTCTTGAAAGTTTTTTAATAACCACCTATTTTCCTCATGACCTTTTGAAATAAAAGGGGCCGTAGCTCAGCTGGGAGAGCGCTTCGCTGGCAGCGAAGAGGTCGTCGGTTCGAACCCGATCGGCTCCACCATTTTTAAGATATTTATACAATTAAAAGGCATAGTTGAGGCTGCTAGTTTTTTCATATATGGTACTCCATATCTTGATGATAGTTCTTTAATTAAGTGGGATTATATATTTTATTATTTCCAAGATAAAATAATCCTTGACCTTGGACTATACTTAAAGGTTTAGAATGATGGTTAAGGATAGATAATATGAATTTGACTATTGGAAAATTAGCTAAAAGCTGTAATGTAAATATTGATACAGTACGTTATTACGAGCGTAAGGGGTTGCTTTTACCTCTAAGACGTACCGAGTCAGGTTATAGAATCTATTCTATTGATAGTGTAAAAAGATTATCTTTTATACGTAAGGCGCAAAGTCTTGGTTTTACTCTTGAAGAAATTAGAGAGTTACTTAATTTAAGCGAACTACCTAATGTTGATTGCTCTGATATACGGAATAGAGCAAAAGAAAAAATTAGAAAGATTGAGAAAAATATTGCTGACCTTATTGCTATAAAAAATGCTCTTTCAGAATTATCAAAATATTGCCCTGGTAAAGGTAAGCCCCTTTCCGAATGTAGTATATTTAAGCACTTTTATGAGGAAAATAAATTAAATTAATCATTATTATGTTTCCTCTATCATTTTTTAACTAACCTAATAGGAGATTATTATGAAGAAATATTTATTACTTACCACAGCTATAAGCTTACTATTTGGAGGAGATGCCATTGCCTCTGATATGCAATATAATATAAGGGTTGACGGTATTACATGTCCTGTTTGTGTTGCTGCCTCTGCTAAATCACTTAAAAAGATTAAAGGTGTGAAGGAGGTTGGCTCTGACATTGAAAAAGGAATTATCAAAGTTTGTACTGATAAGGAAACTGTTCTTACCGATGAGCAACTTACCGAGTTATTTATTGAAAAAGGTTTTACCTATCGCAGTATGGAAAAACAAGAACAATGTGATAAGCTATGATTCAATTATACTCAACTATAATCTGCCCTAAATGCGGTAATTCTAAAAAAGAGAAGATGCCTACGGACTCGTGTCAGTGGTTTTATGAATGTTCATCTTGTGGCGAATTATTAAAACCGCTTGGGGGAGATTGTTGTGTATATTGTTCATACGGAGATGTGCCATGCCCGCCTATTCAAGAACAAAAAGGAAATTGCTGTAATGGATAAAATAGAAAAACCAAGAAAATGGGGGGTTTTTATATTATTCGCCTCTGTTCCTACTTTGTTATGCTGTGCTTTACCAATATTTTTAGTTAGCCTTGGTATGGGCTCTGTTGTTGCGGCAATATATGGGGACTATCTTCCATGGCTTAGATGGTTTGGGTTTCACGAGAATATAACTTTTGGGATTACGGCAACCATTTTAATTATAGCTGGGTGGGCTATATATCGACCAAATAGGGTCTGCCCTGCTGATGCTGAATTGGCGAAGGCTTGCAACTCTGCTCATAAATGGAATATTCGTTTTTTCTGGGGTGCTGTTATAATTTGGTGCATTGGGGCATTTGCTACCTTTATCCTTCCTATGTTTGCATAGATAAATATACAGCTATAATATATCATTTATATTTTTATTTGTTATTTTATCATTTGATTTATTAAGTTCATTTATCAACTCTGATATTTTATCTGGTAGAGATATATTTTCTGGATTTATTTGTTCATCTTCCCCATGATTATCAATTTCTTTAAGCACATCACTTATATGTGTTGTATCAAATGGTTTAGCAGGGAAATATGTTGGTGGGTCTTGCCTATTTGAGGTAATAATTGATGATTCTTCTAATATTGAGATAATTTTTTGTACTGCCAATATTGGCATATTAAGTTGTACGCTGATTTCTTCTGCTGTTTTTTGTTGTTCTTCTTTATAAAAAGCATTGCCAATTATTGATATTACACCAAGTGCAATTGATTTTTGCATTCTAGGAGATATTTCAAGCTCTCCTCTGCTTATTTTTACAAATCTAGGATTTTGGGCATAAAAGGATATGTTTGCTCCCATCAATATTACTAACCATGAAAGATAAAGCCATATCATCAATATTATTAATGTAGCAAAAGCAGCATATATAGCAACATAAGAGGCAGAATTTGCTATGAATACAGAAAATATCCATCCCATTAATTTCCATACAAGAGCAGCAAATAATCCTCCTGCCAAAGCTGCTTTTATTTTTACCTTTGTATTAGGCATAAACATATAAATAAAGGAAAAACCAGCAGCCATTACTATCCATGGTATTAACCAGCTTATAAATTCATATATTACCGTTAAAGCGAAGGTTTCCTCTATGGAAGTTATAAAATCAGAATGTCTGATTGTTGTAGTTATGCCCGCAGAAAGAAAAATAAGCAAAGGTCCGACAAGAAGAACAGAAAGATAATCAGAAAATCTTTTTGCTAAAGACCTGTTCTCCCCTACTCTCCAGATATAGTTAAAAGCAGATTCTATTTTTTGCATAAGTGATATAACTGCATATATCAATAATGCAAGTCCAACAGCACCTAACACACCTACTTTTATATTATCTACAAATCCTATTATATAGGCGGTAACTTCTTTTGCTTTTTCTTCACCTAAAGCTTGGAGCATTAAAAGAAGGCTTGTTTCTATTTCTTTATGAACTTCAAATCCCTTTAGAACCGAAAAAGATAATACCAATAGGGGAACAAGGGGTATAAGTGTTGTATATACTAGGGACATTGCTCTTAATGAGAGTTGACCGTCTGTTGCATCTCTTACCATTGCGACGAATATTTGCAATGTCCTTATTAAAAAACGACGAGGCGGTGAATATTTTAATGGATTAATATTCAGTATTTTTCTTGTTACCGTACTGTATAGGCTTTTAATCATTCTAGAATCTACGACTTAAATTAAAGAATATTCTTGGATTATCATCTCTTTTGGTTTGTACTATCCTATTTAAAGGGAATGCAATCATGGCGCTTACCTTAGTTTTATCATCTAAATCTAACCTAGCACCGATACCTGCAGATGTTGCAGTTTCTTGTTTAAGCTTGCTGGTTGTGGCGTCTTGATTCCATATATGTCCTGCATCGTAAAAGGCATATAATTGATAATTGCTTAGTCCCTCAATTTCCTTAGGACTATTCCATTGTATTTCTGCTTTTGCTGCTACACCATGATCGCCTATTATTTCAGAAGAATCATATCCTCTTCCATAATTTGACCCACCTACGCCAAATTCTTCGGAACTTGGCAGGCTATCAGATGACATTTGACCTTTTGCCGCTGTGAAAAAGTTAACCTTATTACTTAGTCTTTGCAAACGTTGTATTTCTATATTTCCTTTGAAAAATTGGGGGTCACCTTTTAGACGCGACATATTAGGTTGCCCCTCATTGCTTGCACCAAACATATCTATACCTTTTGCAATTTCTATATCTATTGCATTAAAGGCCGTAAAGGTTGTACCAAATATATTATCAAGAAATTCATGCTTAAGGCCTGTTCGGATTACCCTTATTTTGTCTTTCTTATTTGTTTCAACATTATTTCTGCTGCTTACATTACGCCAATCGAAATAATAACGCCATTCTAGGTTATTTGTTCTTGTTCTTATGAGTTTATGAGTAAATCCTATTTTACCATATACGGACTGACCTTCAACGTCCAAAGCTTCTAAATCAAATCCTGGGTCAGTTTCAGTTATTGAAAGTGCCGAGTTAAACCATACACCATTTCCAAAAACAGGAATATCTATATTAACCCCACCATATGACATTTCACTTCCAAGCGTGCTATCGGGAGCATATGCCATAGTTGCTGTTATCCTTTCATTATATCCAAAGAAAGAATTTATTGATGCCGCTGCGGTAAGTTGATATTCACCTATATATCTGCTTCCATAATTATTAAATTCTGTATAGATGTTAAGTTTATCTCTTTCGACTAATATTGTGAGG
The DNA here is from genome assembly GCA_027051315.1 of Micavibrio sp. Classification (GTDB taxonomy): domain Bacteria; phylum Pseudomonadota; class Alphaproteobacteria; order Micavibrionales; family Micavibrionaceae; genus JALTZE01. Next base: position 409 of record JALTZE010000065.1, on the reverse strand, counting down.
TCGGCTGCTCCTGAGGTTGTTTTTGATGGTGATAATATTGACCTTGCCTTAAGACCTGCTAAATCATTTATAAGAAGTAGAACCCTTTCAAGTTCATGAGTATTTAAAGGTCCAGAAAGTTGAAGCTTAGAAGCATATTTACGGATTATATCATATCCGCCTTTTTCTTCCTCTTTTTCATCACCTTGAATATTTACTTTATCTATAAATCCTTCAACAACTCTTAATCTTGCTGTACCATTTTCTATTTCTTGTGGTGGAACTATTACTTGGGTAAGTATATATCCATCATTTCGATATTTTACTGTTATGCTGCTTGCTATATCAAAGAGCTGTTCTAGAGATATTTTTTTTCCTACATGTTTTTTATATATTTTTTCTAGCTCTTCTTGCTTATATATTGTTACCC
>JALTZE010000064.1 GCA_027051315.1 Micavibrio sp. | reverse complement strand
ATCTTCTAATAATAAAAAAAATGAACACAAATTTAAGATATATTTGACTGGTGCCGATTCTTATCACTGGGCTTTAAGTGAAGACTACAAACAAACAATTAAAGCAACAAAAGAAATAGCTTCCACCGTATCTTTACGCAATTCAGAGATAATACATTCTGTTTATTGGGAAACTTTACAAAAAATACCTACATCAACTTTAGAAAAAAAAACTGTTATTTGCAATCTATCTGGAGCATGGGAGCGTTACGAAAGTAATTTTGGTAATTCTTTTTTAAATATCGCTGATAAAGTAAATATATGGGTTGCACGCTCACATACTGCAGAAAAAGAACTTAAAGAAAAGGGGAAAAATGTATTTCTTATTCCATATACAGTAAATACGAAACTATTTCGACCTTTACCAAAAGAAAAAATAACATATTGGCGTGAAAAATTAAAAATTCCAAAGACAGCTTATGTTATTGGAAATTTTATGCGTGATAGCACAGCAGACTCCATAATTAGCCCTAAATTAGTTAAAGGACCTGATATTTTTGCGGATATAGTAACCTTTTTGTATCAAAAAAAATATCCAGTTCACATTTTACTTGCTGGACCTAGACGGCACTGGATACGAAAAATATTAGATGAACGGGGTATACCATATAGTTATGCTGGATATAGGGTTTGTTTTAATGATATGCGTATTAATACACTTAATCGAAACAAATTAAATATGCTTTATAATATACTTGATTTATCCCTTGTTACTAGTCGTAGCGAGGCAGGACCTCACGCAATTTTAGAGGCTGCAGCTGCACAATGTCCACAAGCTTCAACTAAGGTCGGTATTGCACCAGATATTTTGCCCACAGAAAATATATATGAAACAGTTGAAGAAGGCGTTAAACTGATTGAAAAAGATATTAAAACTAAATTTCTACAAAAAAATACAGAAAATATTTATAATCAAATTTTAACATCATATACCCCAGAGGCTGTAACATCTCTGTACAAAAGTCTTTATGAAAGGGCTATAAATTTATGATTCATATTTTCTTTGATATTAAAGAAAATCCATGGGGTGGTGGTAATCAGTTCCTAAAAGCCTTACGACGTATATATAGAGAGCAGGGTTTATATGCTGAAGAATTAGAACAAGCAAAAATAGTTCTTGTAAACAGCCACCACTTTGGTGATATAGAAGATTTACAACGCCTTCTTTGTTTTATGAGAAACAATCCAGATGCAACGTTGATACACCGAATTGATGGTCCTGTGACTTTGATACGTGGAAAAGACGAAGGAACAGATAATCTAATTTTTCAGTTCAACGAACTATTTGCTGCCGGAACTATTTTTCAGTCTCAATGGTGCTTAGAACATTGCCGCAGTTTAGGATTAAAAATTGAAAATCCATATAAAATCATTTTTAATGCTCCAGACACAAATATGTTTTTTCCCATTAATAGGAAAAAACAACATAATAAAATTAGATTGGTTGCAACATCATGGTCATCTAATCCAAGAAAAGGTTTTAAAGTTTATCATTGGATGGATAAAAATTTGGATTGGAATAAATATGAAATGTGTTTTGTTGGAAATAGTAATATAAGATTTAAAAATATTATTCACTTACCTCCAGTAGATAGTAAAACATTAGCTGGCATGTTGCAGCAGCATGATATTTTTATTACGGCATCTCAATCAGATCCTTGCTCCAATTCATTGATTGAGGCTTTGCATTGTGGTCTCCCAGCATTAGCTTTACGAGATGGAGGACATCCAGAGATTATAGGAGAAGGTGGGGTTTTATTCTCAAAAGTAGAAGATATACCTGCTCTTTTAAACCAATTATCATCTGATATTAAAAGTTACAGAAAAAAAATATCACTACCTTCTCTTAAGGAAGTAGCACAATCATATATCGACTTTATGATGAATATTCATGAAAAAAACAGAAATACTGATTTTTCTTTAGAAAAAGCTGAGCAAATGCTACGAGCCTATAAAAAATATCGCAAAGATAATACCCATAATATTTTTAGACGTATAAGGATTAAATTTTTAAACCTTTTTAAGAAGAGACGGTTTTAAATGTTTCCACGGAAGACCTTTTTCTATTTCCTCTAGATTCCATTCAACATAAGATAAATTATTAAGCCATTGAGTTCGTTCTGGAAAAACAGGGTTATTAATTATAGAAACGTCGTGCATAGCAATATCCCAAGCAAAACTTCCAGAATCATATGCTACTACTGGTACACCAGCAATAGCAGCATCAACCCCAGCACCACTATTATAAGTAATACAGGCAATGCAATCTTTTAATAATTCTTCAAAAGAGCACTTCCTTGTATCCCAGATAATATACTCAGGCAATTCTTTTTGTACAAGTTGCATCCATTCTTCTTCAAGTGGTTGCCCAAAACAACCAGGATGAGGGCGCACATATATGGGTATGTCTGAAAATTTTTCAAGAGATTTAACCAGTGTCATCAGCCAGTTTTTATAGTGCATAGGTCTACGATTTTCAGAGAATTTTAAACTAGCATCCAAAGGGCGTTGAAGAGCAATAACAATATGTTTTCCATCTTTACACCATGGTCTTACATTTATATTAGCATGATGCGCCACTTTATTCCATCTATCTGGCGGCATATCTTTATTTACAAAATCAGCCTCATCCCGTAAAAGCCCATCAATACCAATACGTCTGTATAAATGCCCAACTGGACTTGCACGTGTAAGAATTGCTGTATCAATAACTATAAGTCCACGGTGTATATGCCTTCCCTTAACTTCTGCTTTGAATCTCATACGCTTTTCTTTGCCTTTTCCCTCTCTTACATCACCGAATATTACAGCAATATCACAAGCTTCATATTTTAATTTGGTAATAAGATTAGCGTCATCGCCATATGCTTGCACACCTTTTGCAAATGCTTCCAGTGAGGGATATGCATAAGTTTCTTTACTTAAATTTTCAGTAAAAATATTTACTTTTAGCCTATTATTTAGGAGCATTCTTTTTCATCTTTATTTTTGCAAATTCTTGAAACATCTCTTCAAATAATGGTGATATAAACGCAACACCATACTGAGACAAATGATATTTATCCCTATATAAAGAATAACCATCATGTTCAATAATACACGTATTTTTATTAGCACAAAGCATTTTTGCAGGGTCAATGAAGCTAACATTTTTAGAACCTGACATATCCTTCTCGATTAAGGAAAAAATCTCACTAATTTCTTTCTGGCGCTCCAAGTAATTTGAAAAATTTATTTGTAAATCATTAATATTTTTATTCATTCTGAGTGCTCGTGCTAGTGACAATGGAACATCTAATTGATGTTCTGGTGGTTGTTTAATAATCCAGACCTTTATGCCAAGTTTATTTAAAATATCAATTGTTTTAATAAGCTTTTCTTTAAAAAGAATGCGTGAGTCTTTAACTACGCTATCCTTAGTAAAAACAGGATATTCATGCATATATGCTGACCATCGAGCAAATAAGATAACATGTTTAACTTTATTCTTTTTAATAAAGTCAAGCACAGCATTATTAAATTCCATACATTGGTATTGTTCTAAGCTTTTAGCATGAGCCTTTCTATTAATGCCAAATACAGGTGGGCAAGAGCTATAAGATGCTTGTTGTCCACTAATATTGTATTTTTGAGAGAGATTTTCTAAAACAGGTTGTAGCGTTGTTGAAAAACTATCTCCAAAACTTAAAAAAGTTATTGGTAATGTTTTTTGTTTATTTATAAAGCATGGACCATTTTCTAGTAATTTTTCTATGTTTGAGTAATGACATTCATCTCTACGAGGGTTAATATCATTTACACCTGCAGCATATTTTAAAACAGAAGGGGATATTGAGTTTTTATGAATATCAGTAAGAAAACTTAGCATTCCTAATATACCCATAAACACTAAACTATATAATAATATAACTGGTTTTTTAAATAAGACTGTTTCTGTATTACGAAATGGTTGCTCTATAAATTTCCATGAAAAAATTGCCATAATAAAGCTTATTAAAATAGCTATGATTAAAATAGTTAGAGGAGCACCTTCATAAAAGTAATATTTAGTAAAAACTATGCTAGGCCAATGCCATAGATACCATGAGTAAGAAATTAAACCAATAAAAACAAAAGGTTTCCAAGCAAGTATTTTTTTTATAGGAGTTTCATTATTTTTATGAAGCCAGATTAAAATAGCTGTCCCTACACAAACTGGTAAAGCTGCAAGACCAGGAAAAGCCGTTTCAGAAGTGTATAAGAAAGCAGGAAGTAATAAAGCACAGACTCCTGCGAATCCTAAAAAAAATCTAAATATTAAAGATGATATAGGAATAGAAGGAAGAAAAACAATCAAACTTCCGATAAGAAGCTCCCATGCACGAGTAGGAAGCATGTAAAATGTTGCAGAAGGGTGATGTGCAACACCATAAATACTAAATACAAAGGATAAAATAAATACCAAAACAATAATGTGGACTACGTATTTTCGAAAGAATTTCCATGCAATATATAATGCAACAGGAAAGAAAAAATAAAATTGCTCTTCTACAGCAAGTGACCAAGTATGTAATAATGGTTTAGTTTCATTGGCACTGTCAAAATAACCAGATTGTAAATAAAATAGAATATTAGAAGCAAAAAAAGTTTGTGAAAATACCTGCTGTCCTAGATTCTTAAAATCTTCTGGCAAATATAGAAAATAGCCAACGATTAAACAAAAAAGCATCATACTCAACAATGCAGGAAGTATACGCCTTATACGTCTTTTCCAGAAATTAAGTATTTTAAATTGATTATCTTTACAATCTTTTAATATAATGGAGGTGATTAAATATCCTGATATAACAAAAAAGACATCAACACCGATAAACCCACCACTTATAAATGTAATATCAGCATGGTAGAGCACAACAAATAAAACAGCGACTCCTCTTATGCCATCAATATCAGGTCTATACGTTATTCTACTCATTATTTTTTATTTTGCCATTTTTAATTCTAATAATTTGCTCGGAGTATTTAAGAGCCATCTCACTATGTGATACCATAATAACCATCATTTTTTTAGATAATCTTTTAAAAGTAGATAATAGTTCCTTTTGTGTCCTTGTATCAAGTGCACTTGTAGCTTCATCTAAAAGCAGGATTTCAGGTTTATTAACAATAGCTCGCGCAATAGCTATACGCTGTTTTTG
>JALTZE010000063.1 GCA_027051315.1 Micavibrio sp. | reverse complement strand
ATATAGTAAAAGAGATAGAATTTTCTATGCATCTGGGTAAAGAGATTGACGAACCTCCGCTTGGGCAGCCTGTTATAGAAACACGTACGATGATGATAGCAGGGGGGAAAGAAGATACTGAAATTTCTCCTTATTATGACCTTACATCGCATTTATGGGCTGGACTTCCTGTAGAAGTAAAATTCAAAGCAATTGACCATAAAGGGCAATCAGCAGAAACAAAAGTTATAAAACTTATACTGCCTGAGAGAAAATTTACTCATCCAATTGCAAAATATATTATAGAGCAAAGGCAATCATTGATATGGGCTCCTTTGGGGAGTGAAGATATAATAGGTAACAAACTTGCTACTTTGTTAAAAGCTCCTAATATGTTTGAAAATGATATTGTAACATATCTTGCCATAAGGGCAGCTGCATCAAGGCTTTTTTACAGTAAGGGACTGGATAGTACAAAAGCTGTTATTTCTTTGCTTTGGGATACAGCATTAAGGATAGAAAGCGGTGATTTGGAATTAGCAGCAAGAGAAGTAAGGCAATTACAACAAGAGCTGGAACAAGCTCTTAAAAACCCAGAAATAACAGATGAAGAAATCGCAGAAATTATGGATAAATTAAATTCTGCATTACAGGATTATTTTACTCAGTTACAAAAAGAGCTTAATAAACAAATGGTTAAAAGGCAGGAAATACCTATAATTCCACCTGAAATGCTTAACCAGCTTGTTACCCCTGATGAACTTTCTGACTTCATGACGGAAATGTTTTCTGAGATTATGAAAGGGGATAGAGATAAAGCACAGGACATGCTTTCCGATTTACAAAAAATGATGGATATGCTTAACCCTTCTATTACATCTTCTTTGCCGCCAGATATTCGTATGATGGGGGAAGGTGTTAATGAGATTCAAGAGCTTATAGAAAAACAACAGCTTTTACTTGATAAAACACTGGAAGATATTAAGGATTTATCTTTAAAAGACGAACAAAAATTTGCTCCTTTTGAAGATTATAAAAGCTCAAAGATTGATAAGCTTATGGGTGATATGCCCCCTCCTCCTACTATAGAGCAAGAAAATGATGATGAAGAAATAACTCAATATATGAAAGGTAGGCAAGCTGAACAAGAAGCTTTGAGATATATTCTAGGGCAGCTTATGCAAGAGGCAAGTGAATTGCTTGATGATTTACCTGAAAATCTGGGGCTTGCTGAAATAGAAATGAGAAAATCTGCAAATAAATTTGGTAAAAATAATGCAAAAGGAACAATAAAACATCAAAAGAAAGCTCTGGAAGAGCTTAAAAAAGGCTCACAATCATTAAGCAAACAGCTTTCACAAAGGTTAAAGCAAATAACAGGCTTGTCATTTGGACAAGTTCAAAAAGACCCGCTGGGACGCCCTATGAATGGCGATAAAGGAAATAGTCCTCTTCACGGTAAAAAGATAAAAATCCCAGAAGGCTCAAAGAAAAAAAGAGCAGAAGAAATAATCAAAAAATTAAGAGATAAATCGGGAGAATGGGGAAGAAATAAAGAAGAGCTTGAATATTATAGAAGGCTTTTGGAAAGATTTTGATAGTTTCTTTTTGTGTTTTTATAGACCGTTATCAAAAGAAATTCTTACTGATGATATTTCTGGTGCAAGATTTGGATAGGTAGTGTGGAATATTGTTTCTGATTCCGAGGGAATTTTTTCTTTTATTGCTTCGAATGTCCATGAATTAATTTCTGTATCTTTATCATCAAGCAAGCTTGCCTTTATGGTTGGTATTTTTCTTTCATTACTGGATAAATTTATGATTTTTCCCTGCACCGCTAATAATGGATTGCCATTTTTATCATTTTCCACTTGAGTTTCTATATGCTCAAAGACCAGATTTTCACCCGGATATGGGGCATCAATAGCTATTGTTTTATATAAAAGTGAGGAAGGAGGATAAATTTTCACTATATTATCAGAAAAAAATATTATGGAAGCACATATAAGCACAAATATAGAGGCTGCCGCCAAATATCCCTTTATTTCACTATTGGTTGATTCTTTTTTGATAGCAGGAACAGTTGAACCTTCTGGTACTGGTTTTATACTTTCGGGAATTGGGGTTATGTTTTCTTCTTCTAATTTTTCCTTATCTACTCTTTGAGCTTCTTGAAACCATGTGTTGGAACATTTGATACATCTTACTTTACGACCAGTTTCCCCGATTGCGTGTGAAGCAACCATATAACGTGTGGAACATTTGGGACAAGTTAGAATCATCTGTTTAGGCAATCGGCTTTAAATGTTATAAAAATTCATTATAAATCCAGAAGCAAGTAATAACAAGGAAAGTTCGGATAATGTTCAGGCTACATCCACAATTCTATTTTATAATATTTGTTATGATTGTAATTACATCGCCTGCCTATGCGAAAAAAAAATATGTAGAATGTAAGTTAGCTGAAAAAACATGCATTTTAAATGAATTAAGCCATTCTATTGAAAATATAGATGAAGATAGGTGGAGGGATATAGCATATAGAGAATTAGCCAAATCACTTACACTTAATAATCAAATTGATGCTGCAATAAAAGTTGTAGATAAAATCAAAAATTCAGATACAAAAGCCCTTACTATTAGAGGGATAGGAATGAATTCAGCACAGTTAGCGTTATCAAATAGAGAATACAAAAACATATTTTCTATACTACGTGAAAAAGCAGAAGAAATAACACATCCGCCATCTTATTCTATAGCTCTTACCTATATTGCTATGGCTCAATCATACTCGAATATGGACGATGATGCTATAAAAACAGCGTTTGAAATGAAAAATGCTTCGCTTAAACATAAAGCTTTGGGAGAAATTGCAGAAATTCAGGCGGCTAACAATAAAAATAAAAAAGCAATAAAAACAGTTGAAATGATAGAAAGTACCTCATATCAAAATAAAGCATACAGGACTATAACAAAGATAATGGCAGAAAATGGTTATTATCAAGATGCTCTGGTTGCTGCGAAAAAAATTACTAATCCAGTTTCAAAATCTGATAGCTTACAAATAATTATCAATTTGATGGAAGTACAAGAAAAGAAAAAGAATATCAAATGATTGAATTTCAACATGTAGGATTAAGATATGGAATAGGACCAGAAGTTTTAAAAGATATAAGTTTTAAACTGGAACCTGGTTCTTTTCATTTTTTAAGCGGACCTTCGGGTGCTGGAAAAACTTCTCTTATGTCCCTTCTTTATCTAGGACAACGCCCAACGAGAGGCTTAATAAATATGTTTGGAATGAATATAGGACAGCTTAGCAGAGAACAGTTATTGCCATTAAGGCAAAAAATTGGTGTTGTTTTTCAAAATTTTAGATTACTCCATCATATGTCAACATTTGACAATGTGGCTTTGCCTTTGAGAATTGCTGGCATTGAAGAAAAAGTAATAAAAAATAATGTTGAAGAATTGTTAGAATGGGTGGGGCTTGGTGATAAAATGCACTCCCTGCCCTCTACTCTTTCTGGTGGACAGCAACAAAGAATCGCAATTGCAAGAGCTGTTATCGCTAAACCAAGATTATTACTTGCCGATGAACCTACTGGTAATTTAGATGATGAGATTGGTTATCGGCTTATGGGGTTATTTGAACAGCTTAATAAAATGGGTACTACTATCGTTATTGCAACACATAATCAGCAAATGATGGATAAATTTACCCATACAAAATTAATACTTGATGAGGGGAATTTATTTGTCAAAGAACCAAAAAGCTGGTTAAAAACCAAGCTAGACGGAGTATTTTAATGTCATCTGTAATTGGTAAATCATTTAGCAAACGCAATTATGATATTCCTTTGAATAATGATTCAGGGGTAAGGTTTCTTATTATTCTTATCGCTATGATGTGCTTTCTTGCCATTTTAAGTGTTACAGGTGGGGCAATTATGTATGCTATATCAAAATATTGGACAGCTGGCTTGGAAAGCAAAATGACCATAGAAATCCCTGCAAAAGATATTGAAGGAAATATAATTGCCCGTGAAGATATGACAAAAATATCAAAAATGGTGGAAAAAGAGCTTAAAAAATTTACAACAATAAAAAAGGTTAAAGCCCTTAATGATGAAGATATAAAAGAACTTGTTTCCCCATGGTTAGGAAATAATAAGGAATTGCCCTCTTCAATCCCCTTACCTGGTATTATATCGGTTGATATTGATGAAAATATTTCTAATGATGAAATGGAAAAAATAACAAAACATATAAATAAGATTTCCCCTAATGCAAAAATTGATAGACATGAAGAATGGTTGAGTGATTTATTAAGGTTTACTGGAGCGTTGGAATATGCATCTATGATTTTGATTATTACCATTGCTTTTACAACAATAACAGCAGTAGCAGGAGCAATAAAATCTAGAATGTCTGTTCACAAAGATGAAATTGAATTATTACATTTGATGGGGGCAAGTGATAATTATATTATTAAGCAATTTCAAAAACATAGTGCTATTATAGGTATAAAATCTGTGTTAATTGGCTCTTTTATCGCTGTTATTGTAATTCCTGCTCTTGGTTTTATGGCAGGAAGTTTGGGAATTTCGGTTGTTCCTAATTTTTCACTTCCTAAATTTGGATTTTATATGATTATTTTAACACCTGCGATAATTCTTGCGATAGTAATTATAACGTCTAGAGTTACTTGTAAGGGAGTTTTGAGGGAAATGCTGTAATCATGGAGATATGTAAGAAAATAATAATATTTATTATGGTCACATTTTTTTCTTTCTGGATTGCGGGTTTTGTCGTGTTTCTTGATTATATAGAAAAACTTCCAAATAACAATTCTGATGGTAATGCCACTGCTATCGTTGTTCTTACTGGTGGTACTAATAGAGTTAACGCAGGATTTGATTTATTAGAAAAAGGAAAAGCAAAATATCTGCTTATCTCTGGTGTTGGGGAAAAGGTAAGTCTTGAAGATTTAACTAAATTATGGGGGAAAAATCCTTTATCCTTGCCTTGCTGTATTACTTTGGGAAAATATGCACAAAATACAGCAGAAAATGCCATTGAAACAGAAAAATACATAAAAAACAATAATATAAAAAGTTTCTTTTTAGTAACTTCTCATTATCATATGCCTAGAGCAATGATAGAAATTAAGAATATCCTCCCCAGTAACCATATAATACCTTATGCAGTTATCCCAGAAGGATATTCTTTTTTTAATCCTGAAATGATGTATCTGATTTTTAGGGAATATAACAAATTTCTGT
>JALTZE010000062.1 GCA_027051315.1 Micavibrio sp. | reverse complement strand
TCTGCCATATGGTCTTTTATTTTCTTTGCTAAATTATATTCTCGGTTAGCAACCAAAGCCTCCTTTTTTTCAGGTGCATTAGAAATCAAAGAATTATCAGAATAATCTTTATAATCAATTTTTGATACAAGAATCGGGAGCTTCCCCATATACTCAAAAGTAATCTCTGGCAAAGGTTTTGCCTCTGGGTAATAATAAGAAGTACAAGAAGAAATTACAGATATAGAAATAACACCAAACAAAACTGCCAAAACTCTGTACTTTTTCATAACATTATTCTCCTATATCAAAAACATATTCTTTACTGCAAAATTCGCATTTTATATTAATTTTACCATTCTTGGCTGTTTCAACTTTATCTTCATCAGACATCATTGCTAAAACTCTCTCGACTTTTTCATTCGAACATCGACATTTTACCTGTACATTATATGGCTCAAAAACCTTTACACCTTCTTCATGGAATAATCTTCTAAGCAAGATATTTGAATGAAGATTAGGGTCTAGAATCTCTTCATCACTACAGCTTTCCATCAAAATCATTGCCCTACGCCAGTTATCTTCGACAATATTCCCTTTTCCTTGCTCTTCATTTTGTCCATCTTCTGGCATATGTTGCAACATCATACCCCCAGCCCGCCATTTACCATCAATTTTAGAAACAGCCATTTTTATAGCAGTTCCTATTTGCTCTGATTGATTAAAATAATGCTGAATTGATTGAACAAGCCCACCAGATTTTAACTCTACAATCCCCTGATAACGCTCCGCATGTTCCCCTTGTTCCACTGTAAAAGCCATATACCCCTTACCAAACATCTTTTCAAAATCATCATCTTTAATATCATCAGAATATGAAGCATACCCCCTTATATCCCCGTCCGAAGTAACATCACAAACAATTAAGGAAATATCTCCTTCGCCTTGTATCTGTAAAGTGAAAGTCCCCTCATATTTCAACATAGAAGAAAGCATAACAGTAATTGTAACAACCTCAGCCATAAGCCTGTCTATCGGAGCAGAATAATTATGTTTTGATATTATATCATCAATAACTGAACCCAGCCTAACAACCCGTCCCCTTAAAGAAGAAGAAACAAGTTGAAATGTCTGAACTACATTATCATCAGCTTCTTTAATTTCTGAAACATAAGTAATATTTTCTTCACTCATAATTTTATCTAACTTTTTATTTTGTAACCTTTATGAAGCATAAATAACGCAATTAAGGTCAAACATATATCAATAATTAACAAATAAAACAAACCAGTAACGATATTTCCATCACTAACAGAAATAAAGCCATATCGAAAACCATCAATCATATAAAAAAATGGATTAAATTCTGCAATTACATGCCAATTTTCAGGTAAGCTATTCAGCGAATAAAAAGTTCCCGATAAAAATGTCATTGGCATAATAATAAAATTTGTAACCGCAGCAATATGGTCAAACTTTTCTGCCCAAATACCCGTAATCATCCCTATAATAGCAAGCATAAAACAGCCCAAAAAAGCAAAAATAAATGAGATAAATAAAAATTCCCACGTAAAATTAACAAAAGGCGATAATACAGCAATCCCCATAACACCTATAAGCACCCCCCTTAACACTCCCCCTACAAGATACCCCGTAAGCAATTCAAAAGCAGATAAAGGAGGCATCAAAACATCAACAATATTTCCCTGAACCTTTGAAATAATTAATGATGATGAAGTATTAGCAAAAGAATTTTGTACCATAGCCATCATAACCAATCCAGGAGCAAGAAAACTTAAATATGAAACTCCGTCAATTTCTTTTGCAACTCCACCAAAAGCAAGTGAAAGTACCGCAAAAAACAAAATAGTAGTAACTATCGGCGCAATTAAGGTTTGCAAATACACATTTACAAATCTTCCCAATTCCCTTTTTATAAGTGTTTTAAGCCCTATATAATTTATTGTACCAATTTGTCTTGGTTGATATTCTTCCATCATAATGCCAATATATAAAAATGAATAAGCGACCACCAAAAAAAATAACAGAATCATATCTGTATAATTCATCATTATACTATCTGCAACGCTTTGCTAGCTCAAGTGGACATTTAAGAAATATAATGAATAAAAAAATAAGCAAATCTTGCCAATATCACACTGAGCAAGATTTTTCTGAATGTACAAAAATACTTGAAAAGGTAATTGAAAAACTAAAAGAACAAAATTTTCTTAATGATGAATTATACACAGAAGCAATGGTAAATTCCTATAGAAATAAAGGATTATCATCAAAAATGATAACTCAGAAACTTAAACTAAAATCTATACCAAATGAGCTAATACAATCAAAAATAAGGAAAATAAATAATCAAATAGAAGAAATATCCAACAATCAATCAGCAGAATTAATCTCGGCCTTAAGACTGTCAAAAAAGAAAAAAATAGGAGCATTCTCATCAGGTTTAAAACCAAAAGAAAAAGAACTTGCCATGCTTGCCAGAAATGGATTTAACTATGAAATAGCTCAAAAATCACTCAATATGAGCAAAGAAGAAGCCGAAAAATTAATAAACAATATCTGCTAACTATCATCTCTTTTTTTAGCATTTTCCTTTATATATTTTGATATTTGTTCTAACGACATTTCAGAAGCCTTATCATTTCCAATAAGCACACGGTCAGCAGGAAAAACAACAGTAACAGTAGTTCCTATACCTTTTTGAGAAAATATTTCTAAATTACCACCATGCAATTTTGTTAATGAATCAACAAGCGTTAAACCAAGACCAGCCCCAGAACCAGTCCTACTAAGCTCTGTTTCAATCTGACCAAACGGAGAAAGAGCCTTTTGAATTTCTTCCTCTGTAAGACCTACACCTGTATCGGTAATACTAATCCTTAATTTACCATTTTTCTCTAGTTCCGAACCAATCGCCACACGCCCTTTGGAAGGAGTATATTTAACAGCATTAGATAATATATTCATAATTATCTGTTTAATGGCAAGCTCTTCTCCTATAATTTTAGGGGCATTTTTACTAATATTATTTGTAAGATTAATCTCCCCTTCTTCCGCCTTGCTTTTAACTAGCTCAAGGCATGATTTAACTACCTTACTAAGCTCAACCGCACTTTCATTAAGTTGCCTTTCCCCTGCCTCAATTCTAGATACATCAAGAATTTCATTAATAATAGTCAAAAGATTTTTACCACTATCATAAATATCATTAGCATATTCCCAATAGGTTCTTTGTCCCACAGGACCGAAAACTTCATTTTTTATAATCTCAGAAAACCCAATAATAGCATTTAATGGCGTACGTAATTCATGGCTCATATTGGCAAGAAACTCTGATTTAGCTCTATTGGCAAGGTCAGATTCTGTCTTAGCTTTTCTTAATTCTATTTCAGCCCTCTTTCTTTGGGTAATATCTTCCATACTACCCTCATAATACATTATAGTACCATCTTCATCTTTAACAACGCGTGCATTTTCATTAATCCATATTATATCACCATTTTTACGAACAACTTGGACTTCCATATTTTTAACAAAACCCTTGCTGTTCATCTCACTGATATATTTAGCTCTATCTTTCTGATTTACATAAATTTGCCTATTAACATTTCTTACTTCTCTCATCATTTCTTCAAGGGAGTCATATCCCAAAATACGAGCAACCGAAGGGTTAGCACTAAGAAACTGCCCTTCTGGAGTAATTTGATAAATACCACCAGCAGCATTTTCCCAGATAACACGGTATTTTTTCTCAGTTTCCATCAAAGCCATTTCAGCTCTGCGTCTTTCTTCAATATCTTTTATAGCACCAACAGCCCTTAACTCACCATTTTCATCTTTTCTAAGCATCGAAAAAGAAAGCTCAACAGACCTATAAGTACCATCACTTGTTACTATTCTAGTAAATAAGCATAAATTAGCATCAACACCTGATATAAGTTTTTGGAAAGCCTCTTCTATATCCACCCTATCTTGTGGATGCATCATTTTCAAAAGATTGCTTCCTATTTTTTCATCTTCTGAAAATCCTGTAACTTTTTCCCATGTGGCATTAAGAAATACGATATTACCGTCTATATCAGTTTCAAAAATTATATCACTGACAGAATCTATAATAGCGTTAGTTTCTCGCTCCATAACTCGCAGATTATAAAGCAATTTTTCACGCTCTTTTATCTGACCATTAAGCTCCATATTTTTAAGCTCAAGCATTTTATTCATACTTGATAATTTTAAAGACTGTTCACGATTCCTTTTTACGAATTTCATTCCACCAAAGCTAAGAGCTACACCAAATATAAGTACAATTTCTGCCACTATGGACATAAATTTATATTTAATACCGCCATCAATAAGCACCCTTACAATCCATTCTTCATCAACAAATAATAATGGATAATCAACACTATAAGGGCTTATATATTCACTTCCTTCTTCCTTAGTAACTTTATTATTATATATAATATTTCTGCTTTCCTTATCAAAAACAGACAAAGATATAAATTCTTTACTTTTAAGGAGTTTTACATTTTCAACTAATTTCTCAGTAGTAGAAAAAGCAATCAAATAACCGATACCATCTTTTGTCTTAATAGAAGAAGCTATAGCAAATATTTTTTGATCCACATTCTGATTGGGCATATATCCCAATGGAGATGCAGAATAATCATTTCCTGGAATATCGGAAAGAATTATATCCTCCCCTGCTTTAACTTTCATAAGTTCTTTAATAACATAAATAAAAGCCTTACTGTCTGCAGAAAGATTATATAAACGACTTTTTTCATCTTTAAGAAATTTTGTAACTTGCCTTTTGCTTCCCTCACCCGTAATCCAGAAAATTTGTATAAATTCCTTCTCACTATTTCCATTCAAAATTGTTTCCTTAATCTTGCTTTTTGGAAGATTATCCCAATAAAACAACATTGTCTTAACACTATCAAAGGAAGCAACTATATCTTCAACATTATTTGATATAAGCCCAAAACCATCATCTGTAAGTCTTTTATTTTCCTTAACAATAACATCGCCAACATAGAAACTTATCAGAAAAAAAGCAGCAAAAGTAAGCAATAAACCATTGACAAGCACCATCATTTGCAAAAACTTACCACCATTTTTGGAAGTTTTTCTTATCATTACATTTTCTATATCATTTTTACTTTTTGCCACTAATTTACCCCATATTTATGGCTTATTTTTCTAACTCATAATGCATTTATATTATTAATACTTTCCTAATGATACATAAAAAAATGTTTAAAAATAAAAACTTACAAAGATATGTA
>JALTZE010000061.1 GCA_027051315.1 Micavibrio sp. | reverse complement strand
GGTAAGCGTATTATGATTTATCGAAGAAAGTTTTGATGCTTCTTCATCGTCTAAATTTACTACTGCACCTTGCTTTGCTTTTAATAAAAAATCACTAAACATAGGGATTAATTCGGAAATAGGTTTATGGTCTAAAGTTATGTTATTCAATATAGCAATATGTGGATTATATAGTTTTATTGAGCCATCTGATTCATCTGATTCTATGATGAAATATTTGCTGTCTCCACAAACTGCATTTCCCAATCCTTGATTATTATTTATCATTACTGCGCCATTAACAATTGTAGGATATTTTCCTGTTTTTATGAATATATGTCCTATCATGGCGGTAACGGTTGACTTTCCGCTTGTTCCGCCTATTGCTATTCCATAGTGGCTATTAAAAAATTCTGCCAGTAATTCTGCTCTTTTTATTATTGTTATATTTTTATCTATTGCTGCTTTTATATCTGGGATTGATGGTTCTATCGCTGATGATACCACAAGAAAATCTATATCGTTATTTATGCCACTACCATCTTGCTTGTATAAAGTAACCCCCAACCCTGATATGGTTTCAAATTTTTCTTTAAACTCTCCATTATCATTAGACCTATCAGAACCTGAAACTTTATTTCCTTGACAAACAGCCACGTGTGCCAAGGCACTCATTCCACTGCCCCCTATTCCGCAGAAAAAATAGTTTTTTGCCATTTTTTAATCGTTCAGTTTAATGTTTGCTTCTTTTTCTGCTATTTCCCTTTTAATATTATCGGTTTTTTCATTTGGCAATATTTGGGTGGTTGGTCCCATATATTCCATATTTGTTGTTGAATCTTTTTTGATAACAGGATTTTCATATTTTGGTTTGGGAGAAGAAATAGCAGGAACGTTATTAAAATCAATTTCCACTACCTCTGGATATTCGTATAAAGCTCCGCTATGGTCATCATAGATAGCACCTGGTATAGAAAATGTGATGGCGTTATATGCACCTGCTTTGGTTATTTTAGGAGCCAATATAGTTGACTTAACCCTATTCCCCGGTGCTGTACAAATTATGGTAAGCGGTAATCTATTTCTTTTTACTTTTATTGTTTGAGGGGGGTGCGCATGTGATTTAATTATGTCATTTTCTAATGCACATTCGCTATTTTCCGCACCTGGAGTAAGAATAGTCATTTTTTGTGTTGTACCATTATATATTGAGCCACAACCAGATAAAACTAATATAGCAAATAAAGCAGAAATTTTTTTTGTCATTGTTGCCATCCAAAGATTAAAGATTAAAATCTTTTCCTCCATTTTGCAGAAGGAAAAGATTATATAAAGTTACATTGTACCTTTTTTTACAAATCAGGCAACGTTCTTTGATGATTCTTTTTTATTATCTGGATTTTTAATATCAAATGCCAGCTTATCATCTTTAACAGATATTTTTACTATACCGCCTTCTTCTATCTTTCCTTGAAGAATTAATTCGGCAAGCTCATTTTGTAGATATGTTTGAATTGCTCTTTTTAACGGTCTTGCTCCATATACTGGGTCATATCCTTTGTTTGCGAGCCATTCCTTTGCTTCTTTGTTCATATCTATTGATATATTTTTGTCTTCTAAAAGCTTTTCAAGATATTTTAATTGTATTTCTAATATTCCTGCCATTTGCTCTTTACCCAAACGTTTGAATAGCAATATATCATCAAGTCTGTTCAAAAATTCAGGGCGGAAAGATGCTTTGACAGCCTCCATTACTTGTTCTCTTACTGCTTCTGTTTTTTCACCTTCTTTTTGGTTTACAAGGAATTCTGCACCTATATTTGAGGTCATTATCAAAACAGTATTGCTAAAATCAACTGTTCTGCCCTGCCCGTCTGTAAGCCTTCCATCATCAAGGACCTGGAGCAATATATTAAATACATCAGGGTGAGCCTTTTCAACCTCATCAAGTAAAATAACTTGGTAAGGTCTGCGTCGCACGGCTTCTGTTAATGCCCCACCTTCTTCGTATCCAACATAACCTGGAGGTGCGCCTATCATTCTTGCTACGGAATGTTTTTCCATATATTCGGACATGTCAATACGTAGCATTGCAGAATCATCATCAAATAAAAACTCAGCAAGAGCTTTGGTAAGTTCTGTTTTACCAACCCCTGTTGGTCCAAGAAATAAGAATGAACCAATAGGACGATTTGGAGCTTGCAGCCCCGCTCTTGACCTTCTGATTGCGTTTGCTACTGCTTGCAATGCTTCATCTTGCCCTACGACTCTTTTTCTAATATTTTCTTCCATTTTTAGAAGTTTATCGCGTTCACCTTCCAGCATTTTATCTACCGGGACGCCTGTCCATTTGCTGACTATTTCTGCGATAAAATCTTCTGTTACTTCTTCTTTTATCATTGAATTGTCAGTTGTATTTTCTGGAATTTCGGCAAGTTTCTTTTCAAGCTCCATTATTTTTCCATATTTCAGTTCTCCTGCTTTTGTCCAGTCACCATTTCTTTCTGCTTGTTCAAGCTCTATCCTTGCTTTATCAAGCTCTTCGGTAAGTTTTTGTGCAGAATGTATTTTTTCTTTTTCAGCTTGCCACATTGAAGTCATATCAGCTGATTCTTTTTCAAGCTTGGATAGCTCTTCTTCCAGTTTTTCCAGTCTTTCTTTTGAAGAACGGTCTTTTTCTTTTTTCAACATTTCTCGTTCTATTTTTAACTGGACAATTTTACGGTCTATTTCATCTATTTCTTCTGGTTTGCTATCAACTTGCATTCTTAATCTTGCAGAAGCCTCATCTATAAGGTCGATTGCTTTATCGGGAAGGAATCTATTGGTTATGTAACGATTTGACATTGTTGCTGCGGCAACTATTGCGTTATCTGTTATGCGTACCCCGTGATGTAGTTCGTATTTTTCCTTTATACCACGCAATATTGATATTGTTTCTTCAACGGAAGGTTCATCAACATATACTGGCTGAAATCTTCTTGCTAATGCGGCATCTTTTTCAATATATTTTTGATATTCATCAAGGGTAGTTGCACCAATCATATGTAATTCACCACGTGCTAGAGCTGGTTTCAACATATTTGACGCGTCCATTGAACCGTCTGTTTTTCCTGCGCCGATAAGGGTATGAAGTTCGTCAAGGAATAAAATTATCTCACCCGAAGCTGCTTTTATTTCATCTAAGATTGCTTTTAGGCGTTCTTCAAACTCTCCTCTATATTTTGCTCCGGCAATCAATGCGCCAAGGTCTAAAGACATAAGTTTTTTATTACGAAGGCTTTCTGGCACATCTCCTTTCATAATTCTTAATGCCATTCCTTCGATAATTGCCGTTTTACCGACTCCTGGTTCACCTATTAAAACAGGATTGTTTTTAGTTCTGCGGGATAAAACCTGAAGTGAACGTCTTATTTCTTCATCTCTACCAATTACGGGGTCTAGCTTACCTTCTCTTGCTGCTTTTGTAAGGTCACGCGCATATTTATTAAGTGCATCGAATTGGTCCTCTGCATTAGCTGTATCAGCAGTACGCCCCTTACGAAGTGAATTTATCGCGTTATTAAGATTTTGGTCATTTACCCCTCCATTTGATAAAACTTCTGAAATATTAGAAGTTTTTGCCATTATCATTGCTTGCAACATACGGTCTATTGTTACATATTTATCGCCCGCTTTTTCTGCTATTTTCAATGCGTTGTCAGATATTTTTGCCAAATCGGTTGAAATGCGTAAACCACTTGCACCACTTCCGCTTACTTGCGGAAATCTTGCTATAGCTTTATTTACTAATGCCTCAATTTTTACAATATCCCCACCAGAAGAGCTTAATATCTTTGATGTAGTTCCATCTTCATCATCAAGCATAACTTTTAATAGATGTTCAGGTTCTAGTGATTGATGGTTATTTCTTGTTGCCAGTGTTTGGGCTTGTTGAAATAAAGCTCTTGTTTTTTCTGTAAATCTTTCGAAGTCCATTTTTTCCTCTTATTAAATGTAATTGTTCTTAAAGCTTATACTCAATAGATATGGATATGGATCACTTTTTTTATGATTTTATAATATAATAAAATTTGTAAAGGAAAGAAAGGCGACATAAAGCCGCCTAAGTTTTTAGTTTTGAGGGGAATGTGAATTATTCTTATGCTTCAGCAAGTTCCTTATTTGAATTTACACCTGATGAATCTGTATTTATCTCTTCTGACGTACAGGAATTATCTTCAGAATCAACTTCAGCTTTTTCACCTAAGATACTGGAAGGAAGTGATAAATCCGCTTCTTTCTCATTATTGCTGTACGTATTCCTTGATTTACTTGCCTCCTCTTCCCAGCTATTTATTATCCTTTGATAATGTTCAGCGTGCTGGTGATAACTTTCGGCAAGTACATTATTTCCTGCTGCAAGGGCATCTTTTGCCAACGCCATATATTTATCGCATATTTGATGGGCAGTTCCGCGAATCCTAACCTCAGGACCATTACTATCGAATACCTGCATTCGATTTACATTTTTCCTGTTACCGCCGTTATTACGACC
This sequence comes from Micavibrio sp., assembly GCA_027051315.1. Taxonomy (GTDB): domain Bacteria; phylum Pseudomonadota; class Alphaproteobacteria; order Micavibrionales; family Micavibrionaceae; genus JALTZE01. The sequence goes on along the minus strand of JALTZE010000061.1, from coordinate 788 downwards.
TCTTTGTCTGCGTCCTGAATTACTATGTCTCATAAATCACCTGTACTTGTTTTTTAATGATTCTACATAAGATACGTACAATCATATCTGATTCATTACTATATGACCAGAGCAAAAATTAACGTCGCGAATCATCAAGTTATTGATTCGTTTAAATGATTCATTCTCATTTACGACTTGTCTGGATGAGTTGAATGTATATTTGATAAAAAAAATATGCAATTCATGCGTCAATTTTTTTTTCATTTATCCCCATAAGAAATTTCCACAACCCTAGCATTCCCTGCATAATCACGGTGTACGATATTCCGATTCACTTTAGTTTCTCTGCCGAGTCGTAATAGGTCATTTTCTTGATTAAAACCTATTTCAAAAAATGCTGCTCCATCTTTTTTTAGAAGATTTGGAAGTACATAAAAAATATTTTTATAGGCATTTAGTCCGTCTTTACCACCATCTAAGGCTAGAATCGGGTCATGATTCTGTACTTCTTTTGCCAAAGTTTTAATAGTTTTTGATGAAATATATGGGGGATTCGAAACTATTATATCGAATCTTCCTGAAATAGAATCAGTATAATTGCAATTAACAAGCTTCATTCTGTTATTTTTTTGATGATATTTCATATTATATGCTGCCACTCTAAGGGCTTTTTTTGATATATCTGTGGCTATTGCTGTGGCATTAGGTAATTCATGAAGCAAAGATATTGCAATACAGCCTGTACCTGTTCCTATATCAAGGATTTTTAAAGTTTTATTTTTTCTATCACCTAACCATGAAAGCAC
>JALTZE010000060.1 GCA_027051315.1 Micavibrio sp. | reverse complement strand
ATTTCTAAAAAGCAATGGGCAAAAATTTAGAGCTGAGCTTACATCACAACGCAAAAACACAAATAAGCGCCGTAAAATTTTATTAGAAAATATACAAAATATAGACATTACCGCCTATGGAAAAGATTTTGCAAATAACATGGATAGATTGCTTAAAGATTTAAGCAAATTAGATAATATTCGTTCACAAGTTGATAATTTGTCAATTACTCTTCCAAAAGCGGTTGAATATTACACGAGCCTTAATATCCAAAGTTTAGATATTATCTCTGAATTAGCACTTTTAAGTACAAATGCAGAAGTTACAAATTATTTTCATGCATATGTTAATTTCCTTAAATCCAAAGAACGTGCAGGAGTGGAACGTGCCGTTGGCTCAATTGGTTTTGTTCAAGGTTCTTTCCCTCCTAAAACTCTAAATAAATTTAAAAAATTAATTACAATTCAGGATACTTATATAGATGCATTTTTGGCGGTAGCAACACCAGAGCAAAAAGATTTCTACAATAAAACATTACAAGGAAAAGCAGTAGATGAAATAAACCGTATGCGTAAAATAGCAATCAACAGCTCTTTTAAATCAGCAATGCAATCACCTCAAGAATTAGGAATAGATGCAGGATATTGGTTTAAACAAGCTACAGTTAAGATTAATTTACTAAAAAAGATTGAAGATAAACTTGCCTCTGACCTTCTTAATAAGACCCAAGAAATTATTGAAGCCTCAAAAGCAAAAGAAATAAAATATGTCATAATTACTACTATCTCTGTAATTATTACAATCTTGATTTCTTCTACGATTATTCGTTCAATCAATCAATCATTTAGCCAGATTGTACTATCCATGAATAATCTCGCAAAAGGTGATATAAAAAGCAAGCTTCCCCCAGAAACAAATAATGAAATGGGTGAAATGGTAAAGGCTTTGTACATATTTAAAGAAAATAAAATCACAGCAGATAAACTGGCAGAGCAACAAAAGCAAGAGCAATATAACCAAATTGAACGTGGCAAAAAACTTGAAATAATTACAAAAGATTTTGAAAAGAACGTATCTGACCTTGTTAACGGCCTAGCAGCAGCATCAACAGAATTAGATGCAACGGCACAATCTATGTCAGAAATTGCAAAAGAAACAACAAAGCAAACAGAAACAATGTTTACCGCTTCCTCCTCAACATCAGAAAATATTCAAATAGTAGCCAAAGCATCTGAAGGGCTTAGTGCCTCTGTACATGAATTAAGTGAACAAGTTCAAAATACAAGTCAAGCTGCGAATTTAGCAGCAGGAGATGTAGCTAAAGCCTCAAAACAAATTGAAGGGCTTTTAACAGCATCAGAAAAAATCGGTACTGTAGTTAGCTTAATCCAAGATATTGCAGAGCAAACAAACTTACTTGCCCTAAATGCCACAATTGAATCTGCAAGAGCGGGAGAAGCAGGAAAAGGATTTGCCGTTGTTGCTAGTGAAGTAAAATCTTTAGCACAAGAAACCTCAAAAGCTACCGAACAAATTACAGAAGAAATTAACATGGTGCAAAATGAGGTTCGTTTTGCAGTAGATGCTATCAAAAATATTGATACAAAAATACAAGAGGTCAATACCGCATCATCTACTATTGCCGCTGCAATCGAAGAACAAAACGCAACAACAGAAGAAATTACACGTAACACACAAACCTCAGCAATCAATATGCAGGAACTTAACGGGAATGTATCAAGTGTAAATGAAGCAGCGCAAACTACGGGCAGTGCAGCAAATGATGTTTTAAGTGCCTCTAGCGAACTTGGGCGTCAAACTGAAATCATGAAACAAAAAGTAGCAGAATTTTTAGATAAAGTTAAATCTGTATAAAAATATTTAAGGTGAGTTTCTTAGAAAAATTGGCTATTATATAAATCCTTCCAAGAATCGGGAATGATAGATTGGCTATAGGATAAATTAATTTGACAGAGAAAATATACACAGCAATAGGTTTGATGAGCGGTACATCTATTGATGCTGTTGATGCAGCATTAATAAAAACCGATGGTAAGAATGTGATAGAAAGGTTGGATTTTGTTTCTGTTCCCTATAATGACGAAGATAAAAAAGCCATAAAATCCTGCCTAGGACTTCGTGAAGATAAAAACGGATTAGTAAAAAAAGCAGAAGAAATAATCCATAAACGCCATATCGAAGCAATAAATAAATTAAACGCCTCTTCCGTTGATATAATAGGCTTCCACGGTCATACAATAACTCATGCCCCAGAAGAAAAATTCACATGGCAAATTGGCAATGCACAGAAACTTGCAAAAGAAATTGGCATAGAAGTAATAAAAGATTTACGCATTAACGATATAAAATCAGGAGGGCAGGGCGCACCATTATTGCCAATTTATCACTATGCTTTGTTAAAAAGCAAAAATATTCCCCTTCCAGTTGCAATACTTAATCTAGGCGGAGTAGCAAATTATACATATATATCCGAAGATGAAGAATTATTAGCATTTGATACAGGTCCTGCTAATGCGTTAATTGATGATTTTATCAATATAAGAATAGGAAAACCATATGATAGCGAGGGAAAATTAGCAGCATCAGGGGAGTATAACCTTGATTTGGTTAAAAAATGGCTGGAACATGATTTTTTTAAAAGGCCTCCGCCAAAATCTCTGGATAGGGATGCATGGGATATTTTAGATGACGTAAAATCTATGTCGGACAAAGATGGAGCAGCAAATCTAACGGCGTTCACGGTTCTTGCTACGGTAATTGGTACAGTGTTTTTTGAAAAAGACCCATATCAAATTTTTGTTACAGGGGGAGGCCGCCATAACCTGACCATCATGGAAGGATTAACCGAATCTTTGGATATAAAAATAAGAAATATAGATGAAATAGGATGTAACGGCGATGCAATAGAGGCAGAAGGATTTGCTTATCTTGCTGTTAGATTTTTAAAAGACCTGCCAATAACTTTTCCAACAACAACGGGAGTATCATCTCCTATCAGTGGAGGGTGTAGCTATAAGCCATGACTAAAATATCTGTATCATCACCAAAAGCAATAAAACAAGCATCAAAAATACTACAAGAAGGCGGGATTGTAGCTCTTCCTACTGAAACTGTTTATGGACTTGCTGCAAATGCAATTGATGAAAAGGCTGTTGCGAAAATTTTTTCAGCTAAAAAACGCCCTTCTTTTAATCCCCTAATAATACATTTGCCAAATATGGAAGAAGCCCAAAAATACGCAGAATTTAACGATATTGCAAAATCATTGGCAGCCAGATTCTGGCCAGGTGCTCTTACTATGATATTGCCAAAGAAAAAAAATACTAATCTTAGCAATCTTGTAACAGCAGGGCTTGATACTATAGCAATCCGTGTCCCTGCAAATAAAATAATGCAACAAGTATTAAAAATTTCTGCTTTGCCTTTGGCTGCTCCTTCGGCAAATAAGAGCGGTTCTCCAAGCCCGACGACAGCCGAACATGTCGCAAAATCACTCGGAAGTGAAGTTGATATGATTTTAGCAGCAGGTAAATGCGAATTAGGGCTAGAATCAACAATTATTGATATGACATCAAAACAAATTGTAATCCTAAGACCAGGAGCAATCATAGCAGAAGATATAGAAGATATTATCGGATATAAACCTGAATATGATTTTGGAATACATGAAAAGCCAAAATCACCAGGGCAAACTTTACGCCATTATGCCCCATCAATTCCGATAAGACTTAATGCCGTAGATATAAGAAAAGATGAAGCATTACTTGCCTTTGGCTCAACAAAATTTATGGGAATAAGGGGCGGGGGCAGAATCTCAGATTTACCTGATTATGCATTTAAAAACCTTTCGGAAAAAGGAGACCTGTACGAGGCTGCCTCAAATCTTTTTTTGATGTTAAGGGAGCTTGATAATGGTAAAAATAAATCCATAGCAGTTATGAATATTCCTAATAATGAAATAGGTATAGCTATAAATGAAAGATTAGAAAGAGCCGCCTCAAGCTAAAATTTTGCTTTAAATTCGCCTTTTTACAAATATTATAGGAGCTATCTGCTCTATGATTTCTTTATTAAGCTGTTCAGAATATGATATTTGCTTCTCATTTTCATCTGGTTCAAAATATCCAGAAATATAAATCCATTTATCGTCTTCTTTTTCAAATTTTTTTATTGATGAAGTACCATCTGTTTTTTTGATATAGATTGCATCATTCTTACGAGCTTTTGTAGAAGGGGAAGCAATGCATAGTTGTCCTTCATCTATGCCTTCTGGTTTCATTCCCTTGCCAATAGTAACCACAGCAAAAATATGAGGGTCAGGCCAATCAAGAGCAGAACTTACTTTCCATGGTATTTCTTCATACCAGCCTTTTTGCTTTGTTTCGGCAAAACCATAAACAGGAATAGAAATATCATCCTCTTTATCTATATCGTAATTTTCTTTTTCCCCTGTAAGAAGCCATAAAGGAGCAACTCCTCCAGCTTTAGCCATACAGATAAGAGCCCTCCTTGTTGGTTCACCACCTCTTAAATATCTTTGTATTGCCCCCAAAGATAAGCCCGATACACGGGCAAGCGCACTTTGTCCTCCCAGTTTATCAACCAGAAATTCTATACGCTGGACAAAATCTTTATCAATATTATCGCTAGTCATTAATAACTTTTATAAAAGTAGCAGTTGAATTCTAAAAAATTAAAGTCTATTATAGCATTATTACGAGTAAATAGAAGCAACTTAGGGTAGCGGATGACTGATTTTAAGAAAAAAATACGAAATAAATCACATAAGCATGAAGCTGTAAGTAATATGACAAAAATTATAGGACAGAATTTGAGAGCTTTGCGTGTATCAAATTCTGTTACTCAGAAAGAAATAAGTAAAATATTACATGTAACATATCAACAAGTGCAAAAATATGAATCTGGAAAAAACAGATTATCTGCAGAAGATTTATTCATTCTAAAGGAATATTTTGGCGTATCTTTTGAAGTTTTCTATGATGGTATAAAAACATCGCATACCACCAAAACAACAGAAATGATTGATAATATTTCTAAAATAAAAGATACAGGCACAAGGCAAAAAATATCAAAAATTATAGATATTTTATGCTCTGATTAAAAACGGAATCATATGGGTAACTTTTTCTTTCCCAACTTTGGTTACTAATATAAGCCTTCTGAATTTCTCAAGCTGGCTTGCTTCTTCTGGTGGAATTATTGCTTCCATTTGGGCAACACTTCCACCTGATTGTATTATATACATTAATGAAGCAGCTGTATCCCACTCTATCCATGATGGCATATCACCTAAATCATAATCTATAACCATGATTAGA
>JALTZE010000059.1:324-5345 GCA_027051315.1 Micavibrio sp. | reverse complement strand
ATCGTAAGCTCGTCTTATATGTTCTATCTTAGTTAAATCATCATCACTACCAACAATAAAATAAGCTGGAACAGAAATTTTATGCAAATCGTCAAAAACTGAATAATCTATAAATTTAAATATATTTTTCATACTAATTCTGTCGGTGCTACCGTCTTGTTCTATATCACGATATCCTTGCCTTTGCCATTTTTCAAATTCTTCTTTCATACTATCTTTATACGAGCTGATAAGATTAATTCCCGAAGTAACGGTTGAAACTGGAACTATATGGTCAATAATATCATTATATTCTACGGCATTCATTATAACAGAAAATCCTCCAGCAGAATGACCAATCAAAGCTATTGGCTCTTTATACCATTTTTGTTCCTTTGCCCATTTTATACTATCGCTTAAATCTGTTTTATGGCGTCCAAATGTAAAATCATCAATTTTACCATCAGAATCATTAAAGGAATTAGTGCAGTTAATATTAACCACGTTCCAGCCATTTTTTGTATATAATCTTTCAAAGATTTTTATTTGTTCTTCGTCCATATTGCCAGTAAAGCCATGCTGAACAAAACAAACACCCTTCGGATTATCAACAATAGTAACTCTTGTATTAATTTTTTTTTCTGCACGATTTTTGAATTTAAAATATTTTATATTTGCCATTTTTTATGCAGCTTTTCTTTGCTTTGTAAGTCTTTCTATGCTCTTTTCATAACCTATCAGTGGAAGAAGTAGCGCAAGCTCTGGACCATGTTCCATTCCTGTTAACGCTTTTCTTAGTGGCATAAACAAACTTTTTCCTTTTCGTCCTGTATCAACTTTAACTGCATCTGTCCATATTTTCCATGTATTATTATCCCAAGGTTCAGCAGGAAGCATAGAAGCTGCTTTTTCAACAAATTCAATATCTTCATCATCAATAATCGATTCAACAGGGCCAGTTGCAACTTTCCACCATTCTTTAACATCAGAAAGTTTAACTAAATTAGGTTTAACAGCATTCCAGAAATTTTCGTCTAACTCTTCTAATCCCATATTAGCAAGCCTTACATTAACTTCACTAAAATCTGTATCATGAATGATTTTTGCATTAAGTCGCATAAGTTCTTCTGCATCAAATTTAGGCGTATTTCTAGAAAATTTGGAAAAATCAAAATCACGAATAAGATTAGAAATATCTTTATACGCATCAATAGGGTCAGAAGTACCAAGTTTGGACATAAGGCTAACAAGAGCCATATTTTCTAACCCTTCTTTTTCTCTAATTTCAAGAACACTTAAAGAGCCAAGCCTTTTTGAAAGTTTTCCCCCCTCATTATCAGATAAAAGAGGTAGGTGAGCAAAATTCGGAACTTCACCACCAATTGCTTCAATCATTTGTATATGGCAAGCAGTATTAGATACGTGGTCTTCGCCACGGACAATATGCGTTATATTATAATCAATATCATCAATTATCGAACAAAGGTGATAAAGTGGGCTTTCATCTTCACGAATAACTACGGGGTCAGACATGTCAGAACCATGAAAACGCACATCACCACGCACCATATCATTCCAGCTTATTTCTTCATGTTTTAATTTAAAACGCCAATGTGGATTACGTCCTTCATCTTCATATTTTTTTATTTCTTCTTTCGTTAAATTAAGAGCAGACCTATCATAAATAGGAGGAAGTCCACGCCCCAGCTGTGATTTCCTTTTTAACCCAAGCTCTTCAGCTGTTTCATAACATGGATATAAAAGACCTTCTGATTTAAGATTTTCAATAATTTCATCATATCTTTTTGTACGATTTTTTTGATTTACTTTTTCGTCCCATGATAATCCCATCCATATCAGGCTTTCTTCTATGGCCTTTTCATATTCTATTTTTGAACGTACTTGGTCAGTATCATCAATACGAAGCAAAAAATGCCCATCATTCTTGCGTGCGAACAACCATGTGATTAAGGCTGTTCTTGCATTACCAACATGCAAATATCCTGTGGGGGAAGGGGCAAATCTAACTCTTACACTCATATCTTTTTTCACTTTATATTTTAATTTAATTTAATTTAATTCGTTAAAAATACCTATATCCTATGCTTTTTCAACATAATATTAATTTAAATTTCTGTTTTATAAAAATATAGCTAATTTTCAATAAATCTGTTTGTTATCGGATATCTTCTATCTTTACCAAATGATTTATATGTAACTTTAATACCAGGTGCAGATTGTCTTCTTTTATATTCCGCAATATCTAAAAGTCTTCTAACTTTTATAACTATTTCCTTATCAAATCCTTTATTGACGGTTTGGTTGATTCCCATATCTTCTTCTATTAAACATTTTAAAATTCCATCTAGAATATCATAAGGTGGCAAAGTTTCATCATCTCTTTGGTCTGGTCTTAATTCTGCACTCGGTGCACGATTGATAATATTTTGCGGTATGATATTCTTATTATTACATAGTGAATAATCAGGAATATTGTTGTTACGCCAGCGTGCAAGTTCATAAATTTGTGTTTTATAAATATCTTTTAATGCGTTAAATCCTCCGCACATATCACCATAAAGCGTGGCATAGCCAACGGCTAACTCCGATTTATTACCTGTTGATAAAACCATACCACCCGTAGAATTGGAAAGAGCCATCAAAGTTAAGCCTCTGGCTCTGGCTTGCATATTTTCATATGCAACGCCCTTTAATCCATCTATCATTTTTTCAAAAGCCATCATTGCAGGTTCAATAGATATAACATCATATCTTGCCCCTAATGCTTTGGCACATTCTTCAGCATCATAAAGGCTTTCTTTTGAAGTAAAAGGTGAGGGCATCATAACTAGATGAACATTATCCGCCCCTAATGCATCACATGCAATTGCTGCGGATAGAGCCGAATCTATACCTCCTGACATACCGATTATTACACTAGGAAAATTATTTTTACCGACATAATCTCTTAATCCTAAGATAAGAGCCTGATAAACAGATTTTTCACCTTTATATATTTTACTAATTTCATTAGTTATACAAAGCCAATTTCCGTTATTTATTTTTTCCCATGTGCTGTTGCATATATCTTCGGCAAATTCTTTTGCACGCATAATCACAGTACCTTTTTCATTGATTACAAATGAAGAGCCATCAAAAACCAGCTCGTCTTGCCCTCCAACTTGATTGACATAAATAAGGGGGAGTGAGTTTTCTTTTGCTCTAGCAATTGCGCGTTCCAAACGAATATTGCTTTTATCCATATCATAAGGACTGGCATTAACAGATATTAATAGCTCAGCCCCATTCTTTTTCAATCTAAAAGCAACATCTTTGCTCCACATATCTTCACATATCATAATGCCAAGCTTATGACCTCTAAATTCTACGGGTCTTGCTATTCCACCTTGTGTAAAGACGCGTGCTTCATCAAATACCCCATAATTTGGTAAATGATGTTTATGAATTGTTGCTATTATTTTTCCATTTTCAATGATATGAGCGGAATTATATAATTTTCCTTCACTATAAGTAGGGCAGGGAAGAATGATAGCTTTATTATGATTTTTTGTATTATCTACAATTTTATAAATTGCTTTCTCAATATGCTCTATAAAACTTCTTTTAAGAACCAAATCTTCCGAAGGATAGCCGCAAATAACCATTTCAGGAAAAACGATTAAATCAGTATTTTCTGGAGTTGAATCTATAGTACGAATAATTCGTTCAAGATTACCACCAATATCACCAACAATTGGGTTTATCTGAACCATTGATATATGTAATGCATGTTTTTTCATTATGCAGGGCTATATATTGGATTAATAGATTTAGAATTTTTAAGCTCTTTTAGCTCATCAGCAATCAAAAAAGCAAGCTCAAGAGCCTGATTGGCATTTAATCTTGGGTCACAAGCAGTTTGGTATCTTCTTGCTAGATGCTCATCTTCTATATTATCAGCACCTCCAGTACATTCCGTAACATCTTGACCAGTCATTTCAAAATGAACTCCGCCAGGGTGTGTTCCTTCGGATTTATGTACTGCAAAAAATCCACGAACTTCACATAGGATATTTTCAAATTTACGCGTTTTATAGCCGCTTTTAGAAGTAATAGTATTACCATGCATAGGGTCGCACGACCACACAACTTTTCTTCCTTCTTCTTTCACTCTTTTAACAAGTGGAGATAAATCTTTTTCTATATTTTCTGCGCCCATTCTTGAAATAAGAGTAATTTTACCTGCTTCATTTTCAGGATTTATTTTATCGATAAGTCTTATTAAATTATCAGGGCTAACAGAAGGTGAAACTTTCATACCAATTGGATTTTCAATTCCGCTAGCAAATTCTACTTGAGCGTTTTCTTCTTGATTTGTCCTTGCTCCTATCCATACCATATGAGCAGAAGTATCATACCAATCGCCTGTAAGAGAATCTATCCTTGTTAAAGCTTCTTCATACGGCAAAAGCAATGCCTCATGTGAGGTAAAAAACTCAGTTTCACGAATAGCAGGAACAGTTTCTCCAGTAATTCCACAAGCAGCCATAAAATCAAGAGTTTCTTTAATTCTTGCCGCCATATCTTCATATTTTTCACCCAGCGGAGAATCCTTTGCAAAATCAAGATTCCATCTATGAACTCTGTGTAAGTCCGCATATCCTCCTTGTGCAAAAGCTCTAAGCAAATTTAAAGTAGCAGCAGATTGGTGATATGCTTTTATCATTCTTTGCGGATTAGGAATTCTGGCTTCTTCCGTGAAATCTATATCATTTATAATATCACCGCGATAGCTAGGTAAGGATATACCATTTCTATTTTCCATGTCACTTGAACGTGGCTTTGCAAATTGCCCAGCCATACGACCAACTTTTACAACAGGTATAGAACCACCATAAGTAAGAATAACTGACATTTGCAATATTACGCGGAAAGTATCTCTAATTTTATTAGCGGAAAACTCCGAAAAGCTTTCTGCGCAATCTCCCCCTTGCATTAAAAAAGCTTCACCTTCGGCTACTTCTGCTAAACGACTTTTTAAA
>JALTZE010000059.1:0-314 GCA_027051315.1 Micavibrio sp. | reverse complement strand
CCAGCAAAAACCAAAGGTGGTAATTTTTTTAATTCTTCTTCAACAGCATTTAAAGCAAGTTCATCGGGATATTTAGGGAGCTGTAAAGCAGGCTTATCTCTCCACGAAGATGGTTTCCAATCTTTATTCATTGTTATCTTTCTATTTCTGCCGTATTAAGTAGGAATAGAATTTATGAAATAATTGGTTATTAGGCAAGAAAAACCTACATAAATATTTAGAAATTATGTCCCTTGTAATTCCAATTGGGTGATTATTTATACTAAAAATTAATAAACGCAGATAATTTAATACATATCAATAAATGCTAGGTA
>JALTZE010000058.1 GCA_027051315.1 Micavibrio sp. | reverse complement strand
ATTTAAAATCCATAGACAAAGAAATTAAAGCAATCGTAAAAGAAGCGGCAGGGTTTGCGCAGGAAAGCCCAGAGCTTCCCCCTGAAGAGCTTTGGACAGACGTATTGGCAGAGGTGGAATAATATAAATGACAATAGATATTTTAATGCCGGCGTTATCGCCAACCATGACGGAAGGTAATCTTGCGAAATGGATAAAAAAAGAAGGTGATGTAATTGAGGCAGGAGATATAATTGCTGAAATTGAAACAGATAAAGCCACAATGGAGGTTGAGGCAGTAGATGAAGGTGTGCTTGGCAAAATTATCGTTGAAGAAGGAACACAAGCTGTTCCAGTAAATCAGGTAATTGCTATCTTATTAGAAGATGGAGAAGATGAATCGGCTTTGGATAAAGTGGTTATTTCTTCGGAAGATGTTGCTTCTTCTACTTCTACTGAAAACCAAGAAAAAGCAAAAGAAGATAGTGATTCAAAAAAGCAAGTTAATGTTGTGGCTGGTTCTGCTCCTACTAATGAAGGTGGACGAATTTTTGCTTCACCGCTTGCGAAAAGAATGGCAAAAGAGGCGAATATTGATATATCAAAAATAAAGGGAACAGGACCAAAGGGACGTGTGGTAAAGGCGGATATTGAGGCTGCTAAAAAAACAGGTGCTGTTACAAGCGGTTCATCTATTGCTATGCCCGTGTCATCTGGGCCAGATGCAAAACAGCTTGCTGATATGCTTGATATGGAATATGACGCTATTCCTAACAGTTCAGTGAGGAAAGTTATAGCGCAAAGACTGACTGAGTCTAAACTTGTAAATCCACATTTTTATCTGACGATTGAGCTTAATATAGATAAGCTTTTGGACGTTAGAAAACAAATAAATGATGCAGCAAATGGTGAGTTCAAAATATCGGTAAATGACTTTATTTTGAAAGCAGTGGCTAATTCATTGAGAGATTATCCTGCTGCTAATGTTTCATGGGCAGGTGATGCAATATTACAATATAAACACTCTGATGTTTGTGTTGCTGTTGCCACCGAAAATGGGCTTATTACTCCGATTGTTAAAGAGGCAGAAAATAAATCATTAAAAGAAATTTCTGTAGAGGTGAAAGACCTTGCTAAACGCGCAAGAGAAGGAAAATTAAAACCAACCGAGTTTCAGGGAGGAACATTTTCGGTTTCTAATCTTGGTATGTATGGTATTTCTGAATTTGCAGCAATCATTAACCCACCACAAGCATGTATTATGGCAGTTGGGGCAGGTATTCAGAAACCTGTTGTTAAAGATGGTAAAATAGAAATAGGCACTATTATGAAAGTTACCATTTCGACTGACCATAGGGCTGTTGATGGTGCTGTTGCTGCTGAATTTTTACAAATATTCAAAAACTATATTGAAAATCCTGTTAGCTTACTAATTTAAAGGAAAATTGTTATGAGCAAAATATATGATATCGCAATTATTGGCGGTGGACCTGGTGGTTATGTGGCGGCTATAAGGGCTGCGCAGCTTGGAATGAATGTGGTTCTTATAGAGGCAAATCATTTAGGAGGTATTTGTCTTAATTGGGGGTGCATACCTACTAAGGCATTGTTAAAATGTTCGGAAGTTTATCATACAATTAAAAAAGCAGAAGAATTTGGTATTAGTGTTGGTGATGTTAAATTTGACCTTAAAAAAATCGTTGAAAGGTCACGTAATGTATCAAAACAGCTTTCAAACGGTATTGCTCATCTATTAAAGAAAAACAAAGTAACTGTGATAGATGGTTATGGTAAAATTATTGGTAAAGGAAAAATTGCAGTAGAAAAAAATGGTAAAAAGCTTGATGATGTTCAGGCGAAAAATATAATTCTGGCAACAGGAGCAAAGGCAAGAATTATACCTGAGCTTGAACCTGATGGTAAGTTTATTTGGACTTATAAGGAAGCTTTGGTTCCTGATACTGTGCCAAAAAAATTACTTGTTATTGGCTCTGGTGCTATTGGTATTGAATTTGCTTCGTTTTTTAATAGTCTTGGTGCTGACGTGACTGTTGTTGAAATGGTTAATCGTATTATGCCTGCCGAAGATGAAGAAATCTCTGCTTTGGCAAGAAAAGCGCTTGAAAAACAAGGGATTAAAATTATTACAGAGGCAAAAGTTGCTAAGGTTGATAAGGGGCGTAAAGATGTTACGGCTCATATTGATGTTGCAGGTAAGGTTCAAAAAGAGAATTTTGACCGTGTTATATGCGCCGTTGGTATCGTAGGAAATACAGATAATATAGGTCTTGAAAATACTAAAGTAAAAGTAGATAGGGGACATATTGTAGTTGATAAATTTTTGAAAACGGCTGAACCAAATATTTATGCGATTGGTGATGTTGTTTCGCCTCCTTGGCTTGCTCATAAAGCTTCACATGAAGGTGTTATTTGTGTTGAAAAGATAGCAGGGCTAAAAAATGTTCATCCGATGAATGTGGATAATATACCTGGTTGCACTTATTGTAATCCGCAAGTTGCATCAGTTGGTTTAACTGAAAAGCAAGCAAAAGATAAAGGGTATAAGATAAAAGTTGGACGTTTTCCTTTTATGGCTAATGGTAAGGCTATTGCGCTTGGTGAACCAGAAGGGCTTGTTAAAACTATATTTGATGATAAGACGGGTGAACTTCTTGGGGCGCATATGATTGGTGCAGAAGTTACAGAAATGATACAAGGATATGTCGTGGGAAAAACTTTGGAAACTACGGAAGAAGAATTAATGCATACTATATTCCCGCACCCGACATTATCAGAGATGATGCATGAGAGTGTTTTGGATGCATATGGTCGTGCTATTCATTTTTAAGCATAATGTTTTTATAATTTAGGTGTTGTATGACTTATAATCCAGAACTTTTGAAGCGCGAAAAGCGTCATCCAGAAAAGCAAAAGAACCCAAATCGCCCCATGGGTAAAAAGCCTGAATGGATTAAGGTTAAAGCACCGCAAGGTAAAGCCTATTCGGAAACCCACTCTATAGTTAAAAATTTGAAATTAAGCACAGTTTGTGAGGAGGCGGGTTGCCCGAATGTTGGGGAGTGTTGGGATAAAAAACATGCTACATTCATGATAATGGGGGAGGTTTGCACGCGTGCTTGTTCATTTTGTAATATTGCTACGGGTAAGCCTGAGCAGTTAGATAATATGGAGCCGTTGAGGGTCGCTGTTGCTATTGAAAAAATGGGGCTTAATCATGTTGTTATAACGTCAGTGGATCGTGATGACCTTCCCGATGGTGGAGCAATGCATTTTGTAAAAACTATTGAAGCTATAAGATTTAAGAGTCCTGAAACTACTATTGAAATTCTTACGCCTGATTTTAAAAAGAAAACAGGTGCAGTTGATGTTGTTGCCAAAGCAAAGCCTGATGTATTTAATCATAACCTTGAAACTGTTCCGCGTCTTTATCCAAAGGTAAGATTCGGGGCAAGATATTTTGATTCGTTAAGGTTATTACAAAGAGTTAAAGAGGTTGATGCTTCTATATTTACAAAATCAGGTTTGATGGTTGGGCTTGGTGAAACGATGGAGGAAGTTGGGCAAGTTATGGATGACATGCGTTCGGCTGATATTGATTTTATTACAATTGGGCAATATTTACAGCCGACCCCAAAACATGCTCCAGTGGAACGTTTTTGGACTCCCGAAGAATTTGCTAGTCTTGAGAAAATGGCAAGAGGAAAAGGGTTTTTGATGGTATCATCGACGCCTCTTACTCGTTCTTCTTATCATGCTGGAGATGATTTTGCCAAGCTTCGAGAGGTAAGAGAAAAGAAAATAGTAAAAAAATAATGCCAACCCACGCTGAAAATAAAATTTTTAATTATCCGAAAGAGCAATTATTTAAAATAGTTGCAGATGTTGAAAAATATCCTGAATTTCTCCCATGGTGTTTGGCAAGTAGAATAACAAAGCACGAAGAAAATATAATTTATGCCGATTTGGTTATAGGTTACAAGATGGTAAGGGAAAAATTTACTTCAAAAGTGACTTTTGATGAACCTAATTTGATACATGTTGAATATTTAAAAGGACCTATGAAACATTTATCAAATCACTGGAAATTTAATGATTTGGAAAATGGTAAATGTGAAGTAGATTTTTTTGTTGATTTTGAGTTTAAAAATCAGCTTTTACAAAGTTTAATGGAAAAATTTTTTAATGAAGCAGTAAAACGCATGATTGATGCATTTGAAAAAAGAGCTATAGCTCTTGGAAAATAACTATAATACTTCTTCACCGTTTAGTTTTGTATATCTGTAGTTCATGAATATATTATCACCATTTGTGGTTTTGTATTTTGTTGTTTTACTTCTGTCTTTTCTCATTTCATCAAATCCAGAAAGATGGAGTATGCCAATCTCTTTATGAGGCAAGTAAGGTTCAACCCATTTTTTTTTTTTTTTTTCCCATAAAGGTTTAAATTCACATAGCCAATGACACCAAGCGGGGAGTATTTCTGCTTCATATTTTTCTATATGTACCATAATTCCTAAAGTTAGTTGCTCTGCTGTAAAAACTTTTCCTTTTTTTAAAGATTTTACAATAAGCTCTTGCCATTTATCCCAATGTGGTGCGTCTTTGTGCATGCAAAATGCACCTGCAAGTATCACATGATATGGGAAAATTTCTCTGGCAAGTTTTCCGCCAAAGGCTTTTTTTGCATTTGAATAATAAAAACTTCTTGCTTTATAAGGGAATCCTGCAAACCATTTCACACGCATTCCTTTGGGATATGCTCTATCCATTTGTCCTGTTAGAGCTATTTTATTTCTTGATGCACCTTTTATGAACCATGGGATTGGTTCCCAATTTTGTACCCATGTATCGGCGTCCATCCAAAAATAATAATCATATCCCGCAAATAATTTATTTATAAAGGGGCGGCAAACACATGATTTTAGATATTCTCTTCCTCTGATACGGGATTTTGGTATATTTGTTGGCCAATCTGGCGTTATTACTTTGTCTGCTAGTGTTTCTATATATTTTCTTTGTTCAGTAGTTAGACCTGTATCCATAATACATATATCGTAATCAAGATTATTATCTGGATGATTTTTTATGTTATGTATCCATTCAGCAAGAAGAGGAAAGTAATTTGCGTCTGCTCCTGAAACAAAGGCTATTTTGGTTTGCTTATTCATGTTGAGTTAATCCATTTATGCTTTTATAGCTATTATAGCTTCGTTTAAAGCTTCTATTGCTGCTTTGTATCTTATTTCTTCTCTCGTTCCTTCGAAATGGTTTATGGTTGCTGTTGTTTTGCCATTTTTTTTTGATATTGCTATTACTACTGTTCCTACTGGTTTTTCTTTTGTTGCTCCATCTGGTC
>JALTZE010000057.1 GCA_027051315.1 Micavibrio sp. | reverse complement strand
ATGCATATTTTATAGCTAATCCAAAAGATAATTGCGCTATTTTGTAGGAGGAAAAAAAGATAAAATATACTAATTTAAAGTTAAACCATAATATAAACCACAAAACATGCAATTATCTTTGTGATTATCTATACCTTATGCTGCTTTTAAATTCATTGCAGCATCAATCAGGCTTTTTGTATATTCTTCTTTGGGATTGTTAAATATATTCTCGGCATTACCAAATTCTATTACTTTTCCATCTTTCATCACCATTATTTCATGAGCCATGGCTCTAACAACGCGCAAATCATGGCTGATAAACATATAGGCAAGATTATGTTTTTCTTGTAATTCTTGTAATAATTTCACTATTTGTACTTGAACTGAAATATCCAAAGCAGATGTCGGCTCGTCAAGTACAATAAATTTAGGTCTAACAATCATTGCACGAGCAATTGAGATTCTTTGCCTTTGCCCTCCCGAAAATTCATGGGGGTATCTGTGCCTTGTTTCAGGGGGAAGATGTACATCATTTAATGCTTCAATAACTAAATCATCTATATCTTTTGCTTTAAGCTCTGGTCTGTGTACTTTTAAGCCTTCCCCAATAATTTGTGCAACACTCATTCTAGGGGATAAAGAGCCAAAAGGGTCTTGAAAAACAATTTGTAAATCAGAACGTATATTTCGAAGATTATGTTTAGAAAATTGCCTTAAATCTTTCCCATTAAAATAAATACTTCCTTCACTTTTTATCAATCTAAGCAAAGCCATACCAAGAGTAGATTTACCAGAGCCAGATTCCCCCACAACCCCTAAAGTATGACCAGCCTTTATATTCACACTTATATCATCAACAGCTTTTACAAATTCCGTAACTTTTCCAAAAAAATTCTTTTTCTTCGGGAAATAGACCTTGATATTTACTCCCTTAATCAATAATTCTTTGGAATCAGATGCTTTTGGAGGCAAGGCCTTTTCTGGTCGGGAAGATAAAAGCATTTTTGTATATTCATGTTGTGGGCTTTCATATATTTTCTTTTTTTCTCCTTGCTCAACAATTTTACCCTTTTTCATTACGCAAACTTTATCAGCCATTTTTTCTACTATGGAAAGGTCATGCGTAATCATCAGTAATGACAGCCCAATATCTTTTTTAAGCTGCTCCAATAACTCAAGAACTTGAGCTTGAATTGTAACGTCCAAAGCGGTGGTAGGTTCATCAGCAATAAGGATTTCAGGATTATTTGCCAAAGCCATGGCAATCATCACCCTTTGCCTTTGTCCCCCCGATAATTCATGCGGATATGCTTTTATCCTTTCTTTCATTTTATCAAGCCCAACAAGGTTAAGTAGCTCTTTAATCCGTTTTAATGCTTGTTCATCATTCATATTTTGGTGTATTTTTAATACTTCGCCTATTTGCTTTTCTATCGTATGTAGTGGATTAAGTGAAGTAAGGGGCTCTTGGAAAATCATACCAATTTTCCTCCCGCGAATTTTTCTCATAAATCCATCATCAGCCCCGATTAACTCATCATCATCAAAAATTATAGAAGATTTTTCATCATGTGAAGCCAAAGGGTAGGGGAGAAGCTGCATAATTGATAAAGCAGAAACAGATTTCCCAGAGCCAGACTCTCCAACTAAAGCTAATGTTTCACCTTTACTCAGCGAAAATGAAATATTATCAACGGCACGAAATTGAGCGTTTTGCATTTTAAAATCTACGGATAGATTTGAAACTTTTAGTAAGCTGTTATCTTTCATAATAATGACCATATAGTATATTTTACAACATGCTAACATATAGAAAAAATATATGTATCAAAAAATACCCACTAATTTTCGTTAAATTTAATTATTTGTTAATATGTATAATGTACATTGGCTATAACAAAAATAGGGAGAGTTAATATGTCTGTGGAAAACAATACAGAAAAACCCAAAGGGTTACTTGGTGCTATCCGCGATACTATCAAATCATGTTTCAATGCACAATCTTCAGGGAAAGGTTTTGAATATTCTGTAGATGAACGTGATAATAGATGGGATATTCCTCTTGCCCCCGAAAAGATTAATGACAAAGGATTTGAGTATTCTGTGGAGGAACACAAAGGATTTAAAATCCCCCTTTCTAAGTAATGAATTAATAATCATAATTTTGTTTTACGTGGGTCAAAAGCATCTCTTACCGCTTCTCCGACGAATGTCAATAATATCAGTATAACTGAAAGCGAAATAAAAGCAGAAAAACCAAGCCACGGTGCTTGTAAATTATTTTTCCCTTGTGCAAGAAGTTCTCCCAAAGAGGGTGAACCAGGTGGCATGCCTAAACCAAGAAAATCCAGTGCTGTAAGTGATGTGATTGAACCAGTTAATATAAATGGCATAAAAGTGATAGTCGCAACCATAGCATTTGGCAAAACATGTCTGTGAATAATGGTTAAATCATTTACCCCAAGAGCTTTTGCCGCACGTACATAATCAAGGTTCCTTGCTCTTAAAAATTCGGCTCTGACCACATCAACCAAAGTTCCCCATGAAAACAACAATAAAATCAAAAGCAAAGTCCAAAAACCAGGTATAAACATAGAAGAAAATATAATAAGTATATAAAGAGAGGGAAGGGACATCCATATTTCCAGTACTCTTTGTGAAATCAAATCTATTCTTCCACCGTAATACCCCTGTATTGCGCCGATAGCAACACCAATGACCGAGCTTAAAATAGTCAAACTAAGCCCAAATAAAACAGAAATACGAAATCCATAAATCAGGCGTGCTGCCACATCTCTTCCTTGGTCATCAGTTCCTAATATATTTTCTGCCGTAGGAGGAGAAGGCGCAGGGCTAGGCAAATCATAATTAATAGTGTCATAAGAAAATCTTATAATAGGCCATATCATCCAGCCCTTTTTTTCTATAAGTTGTTCAACAAATGGGTCACGATAATCTGCTTCTGTTTCAAAATCTCCCCCAAATTTTGTTTCTGGATAAGAAACCATAACTGGAAAATAATAATCTCCATCATACTTGATTATAATAGGCTTATCATTTGCGATAAATTCAGCAGAAAGGCAAAGAATAAATAAAAACAGAAAAAGCCATAAAGACCAATATCCACGTTTATTTGCCTTAAACTGCTCTATCCTGCGTTTTGTAATAGGAGATAATATCATGTGCTCCTTGCCTCGAAATCAATTCTCGGGTCAACAATCACATAAATCATGTCCCTTATTAGGGTCATTACAAGCCCGATTAGACTATATATAAATAAAGTACCAAGCACGATAGGATAATCCCTGTCAATTATTGCGTTATATCCCAAAAGACCAAGCCCTTCCAAAGAAAAAATAACTTCAATCAAAAGCGAGCCAGTAAAAAATATCGAAACAAAAGCCGCAGGAAAGCCAGCAATAACAATCAGCATAGCATTTCTAAAAACATGCCCATATAAAACTTGTTTTTCTTCCAATCCTTTTGCCCTTGCGGTTAAAACATATTGTTTCCCAATCTCATCAAGAAATGAATTTTTTGTAAGCATGGTAAGACTTGCAAACCCACTAATAACCATAGCAATAGTCGGGAGAACCATATGCCATGCGTAATCAATGGTAACTTCCCACCATGACATTTCTTCCCAATTATCAGAAAGCAAACCCCGCAAAGGAAAAATATCCCAATATCTTCCCCCTGCAAATAATACGATAAGCAAGATAGCAAACATGAAAGATGGAATAGCATAACCTATAAATATCACGGCACTTGTCCATATATCAAAGTTTTGACCATCTTTCACAGCCTTTTTAATACCAAGCGGTATGGATATTAGATATATTATCAGAGTTGACCAAAGCCCCAATGATATAGAAACGGGCATACGGTCAATGATAAGGTCAATTACAGGAACTCCCTTATAATAGCTCTCACCAAAATCAAAATGCATATAATTAACTACCATTTCAAAAAAACGCACATGCGCTGGCTTATCAAAACCGTACATTTCTTCCAATTCTTTTATAAAATCAGGGTCAAGCCCTTGCGACCCCATATAGCTGCTATCAGAACCAGTGCTACGTGCAGTTGCCGCCATATTTGCGCTTTGCCCACCCGTAAAATTAGCTGTTGCATCTTGCCCATGACCTTGTAGCTCTGCAATCATTTTTTCTACAGGACCACCAGGAACAAATTGTATAATTGCAAAACTAATAAGCAATATTCCGAAAAGAGTCGGAATTATCAGCAATAATCTTTTTAAAAAATAATTGAACATGTGCATAGATTATCTGTAATCATCAGATAAGCAAAGACAGAACTTAAAAAAATCACCAGATTTTATTAGGGGCAGGACTTATTAATTATGGTTTAAAATTCCATCTCTTACATTCCCATTTCCCTGTATCACTATCATGTTCGAATATGCTTATTGCTCCTGTTGACATTTTTATGTTATTTTCTTTGGAAAATCCTTGAAAATCCCCAGTAATATAAGGTGCAAAACGTGCAATTCCATTTGAAGTAACGACCAAAATATGCCCTCCAGCATCATCTTTTGCTATATGAGAAGCAAAATCTTTCCAATGTTTAATGGTATCTTCAGGTTTAAAATTCCAGCCATCAGGTACGATAGCTTCTTTGTCCCATTTTTCTATTGCTTCTTTTCCTATTCTACTAATTACCTCATCTTCTGTTTTATTTTCATCAGGGCCATAGTCAATTTCATTAAATATATCAAGAGGATATATAGGTAACTTATATCCTGTTTGTTCTATCGCAATTTGTGCGGTTTCTTTTGTTCTTAATAAATGCGAACTATAAACACTATCAGGTAATATATTGCTTTCTTTTAATAATTTGCCGATACGAGCTGCTTGTTCTTTTCCGCTTTTTACTAGAGGAATATCTGTCCTTGCTCCTACTCTTGTTGGTATATCAGCTTTATCAAAAGTATTTCCATGCCTTGCTATTACAAGTGTAGTTATCGTCATAATAAAATTTTTCCATATTCTAAGATTAAGACAGCCTAGCCAATAATTTTTCTGCTCTTTCAAGGTCTTTTGGCGTATCTATACCATTCATTGCAGGTTTATTATCCTCATCTATAATAACTGCTCTTATTTTAAGTCCATTTTCTATAGCACGAAGTTGTTCTAATCCTTCTAATTGCTCATATAAACTAGGTTCAAAACTTACATATTTTTCCAAAGATTCAAGCCTGTATCCGTATAAACCAAGATGTCTATATATAGGTGAGTTATTTAATTTGTTACGCAATATTTCCTCTTTGCGTATTGCTGGAATTATTTTTTTGGAAAACCACAGGCAATTTCTATCTTTGCTCAATATTGCAGTAGTTCCAGAAAAAGGTGTTGT
>JALTZE010000056.1 GCA_027051315.1 Micavibrio sp. | reverse complement strand
ATGTTTTATTCTGTCTGGTATGGTGCATATAAAATATCTGGGGATAGACACACACACACTCACACACACACACACACTCACACATACACACACACACATACACATACACACACACACACACTTGTTCACAAACTTTCCTCTTGTTTCAGTAAAATAGTTTGTTTGAATTTTATAAAATGTACTAAAATAATAACTTAAAAGTAAATATTGAAATAAACAGTTCCCTGTATTTATAGAACATCAGTGTTTGGAGCTTTAGCTAGAATTTACTTCTCCACACAAACGAACAAACCACAGAATGATTTCTAATCTGTTGTTGGAAGAAGTAAAGTTTTATTAAATCCATATCAGAGGGAAATTACAAGCAGTAATAAATTCAATAAATTAATCAGTTACTTAGTCCCAGCCATGAGAGGTTAGTTACATTTTTATAAAGACTAAAACTTAAATTTAATAAAATTATATATGATAAAAAACATTGCCCTTTTTATCATTCTTCCTGTTCTTGGCTTATTTATAATGAATTTTGCCTTCATCAAGATTATGTCGTCTGGAATAATACCTCCTCCGGAAAACGGGGACGAAACAACGATTCAATTTTATTTACTTTTTAAAATTCCAATAATTATATGGTTAATATCTCTTATCCCATCTTTCATAGCTATATTCATGAAATCAGGTGCTATAAAAACTATATTTAGATGGAGCTGTATCATCAGCCCCCTTATATATTGGGTAGCAATAGTAATATTTATAAAATCTGGATTTATTCTTTAACAGATATTTCGGCTATAACAACAGGCAAACCTGAGCGTTCCTTTATCGCTTTTCTTATCATTTTCCAATCAAGCTCCTTTGCATATTCCCCTGCTTCTTCTAGGATAAGAAGCATCTGATTATCTGTAAGACCATAATTATCAACTTTACCATATTCTTCCATTTGATAGACTTGGCTCATCTCTGTATGTGCTTCCATATATAATTTATTCCCTACCCAGCCTACTTTAACAGCTTGGTCTATAACCCTTACCTTAGTACCAACAGGAACCATATGATAAAATTGCTCAATATCTTCTGGGTAAAGCCTTATACAGCCACTACTCACCCTTCTCCCTATTCCATATGGTTTATTTGTTCCATGAATACCATAAGTAGGCCAACCAAAATATAAAATATGCGTTCCCAAAGGATTATCAGGACCAGGGGGAACAGAAACAGGCAATGAAGGGTCTTCATCACGCATTCTTTGAGTAGGTCTCCATGTTGGGTTTTCCATCTTTCTTACAATTTTTGTTGTTCCAACAGGTGTGGAAAGTCCTAATCTACCTATACCTATTGGAAAGGTAACAGGGTCATCTTCTCCATAAATATATGCATATAATCTCATTTCAGGCAGATTCACAACAATACCTTCTTTTTCTATATTTGGAAGTATATGCATGGTAGGAACTATTATCTTTGTTCCTTTTTTTATTATCCAAGGGTCAATCTTGGGATTAGCGGCTCTCATCTCAACATAACCAACCCCATATTTACGAGCAATCGAAACTAAACTATCTTCACCTGATGCGATATATTCGGTAATTTTCCCAACAGATGAGTCTGAGGCATTTGCCGAATATAAAGGTAACAAAAAAATAAAAAGAACAGCCAGTCTTGTAAAAGAGAACATCAAAAACACCGAATAAAAATTAATATCCAAATTATTTAGCCATTAAATCTATATATTTCAAACTATTTATTCCAACAATTGAAAAGACATGGATATTATTTTCATTCAAAAGGATTTTGCAAAAATTTCTATAAATATTTACAAAATTTCTATAACCTTTTTTACATTTATATTTTCAAGGTTATCATCTTGCATAGTTATGGTATTTTTTCCTAATGGAGTATGTTTTAAAGGATTTGATTTTTTAAGACAATAAAAACAAACAGTCTTGCAATTTGTTAGACTTATGATATGCAGTGGTCCTGTATCATTTCCTATTGTATATTTTGCCTTTCTTCCAAGCTCAGCTATATCAAATAAGTCTGTTTTACCTGTAAGGTCAATTATCCTACTATCCGAAGAAGCTATAACAGATGTTACATCTTTTTCTGCTTCTCCTCCTATTATTACGGGAGTGCAACCATTATTCAGTAAATATCTTGACAATTCTATATAATATTTAGCAGGCCATCTTTTTTCAGGATGTACAGGAGATGAGCCAGGAATCAAAATAGCAAAATTATCAGGAAGATTAAATTTAGAAATATCAGAAACCATCCAATCTAAATTATCAATATCAATATCTTCTATTCCTGCAAGTGCTAATGTTTGTTTATGTCCTTCAAATGCATTTGACTGCGTTCTTTGCTTTGAATTATTTCTATGTGAGGCACCTTTTGCAATCCCCACCCACTCAGGTTTTTTAGAGAAAAGCCTAAAATACAGAGAAGTCCTATCATTATTCTGCAAATCATAAACTCTATCAAAATTTCCTTGTGATAAAATTTTTCTTAATTTGAACCATTTGGTTATCTGATAAAATTTTGGTCTATCATCAATAATTACATCATCAAAATAACCACTTTTCTTTCCCAGATTTTCAAAGGGTTTTGTAGTCATAAGAGTGATATTGGCATCTTGGTGATGTTTCCTAATTGCCTTCATAGGTCCTAACGCTTGGAAAAAATCTCCAAGAGCAGAAAGTTTTATAACCAGAATTTTTTTTTTAGACATAAATTAAATACCTATATTTTAATTCATTTTATAAATATTTATTTTTCAAAATATCAGTATAAACAGCTAATGTTTTATCAGCCATAATCTCTTTTGTAAAATATGTTGCAATATGGGACATTGCTCTTGTCGCCAAGATTGCTCTTTGCGTTGGCTCAAGGGATAAAGCTTCATTTATAGATTGGGCCAGAGCCTCTGGGTCATTAGGAGGGATAAGCCAACCTGTTTCTCCCCTTACTATTGTTTCTCTTGCTCCTCCGTGGTCTGTTGCAATTATGGGTCTACCCATTGCTTGAGCTTCCACAGGGATTCTCCCAAATCCTTCTGGGTCGGTTGATGCTGATACAACAACAGTAGAAAGCATATATGCTGCGGGCATATCATCACAATGTTCTATAATTCTTACTTTCTCTTCTAAATTATATTCTTTTATCAATTGGTGAAGTTCTTGGGTATATTCTTTTCTTCCTTGGTCAGAGCCAATCAGAACGCACATAACATCAGGATTATTTATCAAAGCCATTGCCTTTATAAGTACATTATGACCTTTCCATCTAGTAAGCCTTCCAGGCATCATAACTACAGAACAACCATCTGGTATTCTCCAATTTCTTTCTTGTGTTACCAAACGTTCAGGAGTAACAGCCGTAGGATGAAATTTTTCAAGGGGAATCCCTCTATGTATAACTTCTATCTTATCATTATTTACATTATAATTATTTTTCAGATATTCAGCTACATAATTTGATATTGCTATTATTTTTTCTGCTCTGGTAATTGATGAATTATAGAATCTTTTCAGTTTACCGCTTATATTATAAGGCGCGTGGCACGTAGCAATATAATGAGCATTTGTACCATTGCAAGCTCTAAGAGCACTCCAAGCTGGAGCACGGCTCCTAACATGTACAATATCAACATCATATTTTTTGATAATTTTTCTGATACGAAAAATATTCATAAACATGGTAATGGGATTCTTGCTATGAACTGGCATAAAAATATGCTCAGCCCCATGGCGAAGTAGCTCTGGAAGTCTATGCCCACCATTTGATATTACAATTGCCCTTGCGCCTGCTTTTACCAGCTCTGATGCTATATCGATACATCCTTGTTCAGCACCACCGGGCCCAAGCTCTGGTATAATCTGTACTATAACAGGTTTTTTACTTGAATTTTCTTCCTTTATTATGGTTTGCTTTTGTCTATCCATAAATATATGCTTTTGGTTCGGTTTTAATTTTTACAACATCATATATAAATCAAAAATAGGTTTTTACCAATGAATTCTAAAATTTTATCAAGAGAGGGTTTAGCTGATATTTCATATGTAAGTTATAAACCAGAAAATACGAATAATCTCCCAACTGTTGTTTTTCTTCATGGTCTTAAATCAGATAAAGAAGGAACAAAAGCCTTATATATTGAAAAACAATGTAAAGAAAGAAACCAACCATTTATAAGATTTGATTTCTCAGGGCATGGAAAATCAGAGGGAATATATCAAGATTGTAATATCAGCACATGGGTAAATGATGCAAAAGATGTTATAAATAACCTTATTGATGGCAAAGCTGTACTTGTTGGCTCATCAATGGGGGGGTGGGTATCACTCATCGTAGCAAGAGATATGAAAGAAAAAATATCAGCCCTGATAGGAATAGCAGCAGCCCCTGATTTTACCGAAGAAATATATAATGATAAATTCAATGATGCTCAAAGAAATGAGATAAAAGAAAAAGGAATTATAAAAATAGCTAGTGAATATAGTGATGAGCCGTATATTTTTACTTATGATTTTATAATGGATGGCAAGAAAAATCTTCTTTTGGATAAGAGGTTAGATATAAATATTCCAGTAAGAATAATTCAAGGAAAAAAAGATAGCGATGTTCCATATGAAAAAGCAAACAAAATATACGAGATAATATCATCTAATGATAAGAAACTTATCTTTATAGAAGAAGGTGACCACCGCTTATCAAAACCTGATGAGCTTGAAATAATAGATTCAAACATCAAAGAAGTAAGTCGTTTATAACTATTTTCTCTTATAAACTATTTTCTTTCCTTCGGACCTGCTTCCTCTGGCAAAAGGGCTTGCTTTACTGTCTTTATAACTTACTGTAGAAGATTCTTCCCCACATAATCTTCCAAAAATAAAAGCAAATCCCAAAAACACAAAAGCAAGAACACCAGTAAAATATGCCGTATAAGCATCATAAAAATATTTGGACAATGTAATATAATCATTATCACCCAAAGAATCTTTTATTGCTTCATAATAATCAGGAATATATGTTTGGAAATAATAACCTATCTGACTTAATGAGATTGCTTGCTTTTTCTCATAAGCATAATATATATCATGCCCTAATGAACCTAAGGATAGTAATACCATTAATATACCTATTACTGTAAAAAGCCCTGTTAAAATACGCATATTTAATATCCTACAACATAAATCACCAAAGCAGTGTAACAGCTGTTATAAATATATAAAAGAATATTTTAATTGTTAATAGCTATTTATTTATATCCACTTGGAAATTACATTGATATTGATAAAGGAACAAAAGCTATAGTTTCTTCGTGGACAAGATTAAACGACAACATGATACCTCCAAGACTTAAAGTTGCAGGTGCTTATGTAAACAGTGCTTT
>JALTZE010000055.1 GCA_027051315.1 Micavibrio sp. | reverse complement strand
ACTCTTGAGTCAGGTGACTTTGGTCAGTTGGCTTCCGCTGGTGCTATTGATTTAACAGGTGATACTGTAGTATTTAATGTTACTGGTGAATTGGTAGCAGGTACTGTTGTTATTGGTACTGGTGGTGGTGCTTCTACAACAGCTACTACTGTTACTGATAATTCATATCAATATGACATTGCTTTGGCAGCTAATGGCAATAATTTGGAAGCTACTGTTACTAGAAATACCATTGATTCGATGGCGACAACTACAACAAATGTAAATGTTGGTACTGTGCTTGAAGCAAATACAACATCAACAAATACACAAATTGCTGCGGTTATTGATAATGTAGCTGATGCTGCTAGTCAGTCTGCTGTTAATGAGGTGTTGGAAGCTGTTGCTCCTACTGTTGATGCTGGTGCTATAGTTGCTGCTAATACTGTTTCAAATCAAGCAATCAACGTTGTTAATGACCGTTTGGCTGCTCTTCGTGATGGTTCAGGTGAAACAGGTATGGTCGCAGGTGATATGGCTCAGGGCTTAAAAGCTTGGGGTCAAGTATTCGGTAAAACAGCAAATATGGACCAACGTGATGGTGTTGATGGTTTTGATGCTGACACATTAGGTTTTGCTGTTGGTCTTGATACGTCAAATATTTCTGATAATGCTACTGTTGGTCTTGCATTTAGCTATGGTAACACAAATGTAGATTCAGAAAATGCGACAAGCACAGATACAGAAGTAGATTCATATCAGCTTACTGTATATGGTGATGTTGATATTGATAATCGTACATTTGTAACTGGTTATGCTGCTTATGCATGGAACAATATTGACCAAACACGTTACAATGTTGGTGGTGTATCAGGTTTAACTGCTAATTCAGATACTGACAGTGATCAATTTGCTATAGGTGCTGCTGTTGGCCGTGATTATAACACTAGCCAAGGTTTTGTTATCACACCTAGCCTTTCTGTTGATTATACTACTATTTCAACAGATGGTTATACTGAAACAGGTGCTGGTGGTGCTAACTTAACAGTTGATACAGAAGATTTTGATGTTCTTGATATTGGTGTTGGTGTTGAAACATCATGGGAAGTTGAGCAAGAAGATGGTTCTATATTTAAGCCGTCTTTGAAAGCAGGCTATTCATATGATTTAATTGGTGATGAGGTTGAAACTACTTCTACTTTAGAAGGTATTTCAGGTACATCATTTAAATCCAAAGGTGCTGGTGCTCAGAGAAGCAAGTTTAACTTAGGTGCTGGTGTAACTTACTTCTCAACAGATAATTGGGAATTTACAGCTAACTATAACTTTGAGGCAAAATCTAGCTATGATGCTCACTCAGGTTATTTAAAAGCTGCTTATAGATTCTAATCTTTAAGTTAGTTTATAGAATAAAATTAAGTCCCCGTATGGCGGGGGCTTTTTTTGTAGATATGAATGTTAGATTCTATCTTTAATTAGCTGTGAATTTTTGTAAATAAATATTTTCTAAAATCGGCCAAGATAAATTTGAATTGTTAGAAAAATCAACATCAATTGCACTTAGTGCTGGAGTATCAGTTTTATGTATTATACCGTTTTTAGTATAAGCAGCTAAGGTAGGAGCATTATCAACTTCACCGCGCCAATAGAGCATGAAATCATTTGTTTTATCAAAAATCGTGGAAATACGTTCGTAAAATAATTTGCCCTTTTCTTTCGCATCATCAACGTGCTTGTTTTTTTCTGTTTCAAATCTCTTTCTTGAACTTTCTATTCGAACATCATAGGGAGCACATACTATTATGGTGGTTGTTTTATAATTCTCATTATGTACATTATCATAAAGCGTGCTAATAAAAGGGCTTGTTCCCGTTGTTCCGAGTAAGATGTTATAATGGTTATCGTTGGCTTTATTTATGATTGTTCCTGAAATATAATTGGAAGCCCAACGCCATTTTGTATAGGATAGTACTGAACCATTTAAGCCGCCACCGAAATGCTCAATATCTCTTTTGTATAGTTGCATAAGTTTTAATGCTCTTTCATCAGGGTCGGAGAAAACCATATTTCTAAGGTAAGGTTCTTGTACTAATAAATTTTCTAATAATGTTGATTTTCCTGCGCCTGGTGCACCTGCTGATAATACAAAATGTTTTGTTTGGTCAGAGGTAATAGGGGTGCAATTAGCTGTAAGCTGATTATAAATTCTGGAAAGTTCTCCTTGAATGAGGGATATTTCTTTATCTGAATAAAGGAAATCACCTGCTTTTGGAGGTTTTCCTTTTAAGCATGCTTTATCCCAGGCTTCTTTTAAATTATAGGGCCTTTTTAAATATTCATTTACATGCTTGGGAGCAATAATAAATCTGCTCATTTCGTTAACTCTATTTTTTAAGAATGAGGCAAGCTACTATAATTTACATACTATAACAACCTTAAAGTTGTGAATTTTTTCTAAGTAGTAGTTCTTTGTAAAATTTTATTTTGCAAATAGTTATAAATTAGCTATAGATTTTCTTTTAAAAAAAAGGAACGATAATGATTTTTGCTGTATTTAAGGTTGTTTTGGCTGCTTTTATAATTGTTTTTACTTCTTGGCTTTCAGGAAAAAGACCAGAATTGGCAGGTTTTATAACTGCTTTGCCATTAATTTCAATTCTGGCAATTGCTTATTCATATATTGATTATCAAAGCATTGAAATTTCTGCTAAATATGCAAAAAGTATAATTGTGGCTGTGCCACTGTCATTGCTTTTCTTTGTTCCATTTTTCTTTGCGGACCGTATAGGGCTTAATTTTTGGGTTATATATGCTATGGGGTTTGTTTTGCTTGCTATTGGATATTTGATTCATAGCTTTATTATGAAGTTTTTGTAGTTATTGATAATAAGTCATAACACTATAGTTAATTATATGATAATTTATATTTTTGACATAACTTTAGTGACTGTGGTAGCCTTTTCTTATGGCTAATGGTATTACATATCTTAAAAGAGCGTTTCTCTCGGCTTTTCCAGTGATTGGGCCGCATCATTGTATTGAGGCTGAATTAATGCTTGCGGGAAAGAAAAAAATAACATGGTTTCCTGTTGCTCATGATGATGTAGTTTTTGAAGATTATGAGTTTCAAAAATTACATGATGATAGGAAGATTTTGGATATTGCTGTTGCTGAAGGAAAATTGATTTCTGTTGATGTTAATAAATATGATTCTAATTACCCTGAACCTATTTCCATAATGCGGCATTATGCTCAATTAGGGCAAGAAGAAAATCTGAAAATGATTTCTGAATTTAATAAGCATGCATTTGGTTTTGCTGACTCATCTGAAGCAAAAGTGAAATTAGATAAAGATATGGGATATTATTTAAGCTATAGAAAACGAGATATTTTATTTTTTAATTTTGTTGAAACTGGTTTAGTCCCTAGCTTAATGAAAGAAGCAATTCTTAATTTGAATTCATCTTGCCAAGCAGCACTTAGGGAGAAGCTTTTGCTTGAGGCAGGGTATGATTTACAAAAATGGTCTGATAATTTCGGCAAAGCAAAATGCACTAGATAATTATATTTTATCTTTTTTCCTCCTGTAAAATAACGCAATTATCTTTGGGACTAGCTATATAATTTTCTATTTTATTTTGCGGATTTTTCAAATGATTCTTTTTGCTCTTGTATAGCTTTTGGTAAGTCTATAGTAGTCACAGGACCAGAGCATTTTACTGGTTCTTTTAGCATTACGCTCCATCTTTCTGCCCAGCCTTTTTCATGGTCTGCATTTGCTACAAAGCTATAGTTAAGACAGTTTGTATCACCCATGGCTTGGGCAAATGAATAAAATACTTCTGGGGTTATATTTTTATCCAAGCTTCCTATAAAATGTCTTTGTGGGATATTGGCAAGTTTAGGGGCAATATCTACTGGATTTAATGAGCCGTTTAGCCTTGTAACTTTATGAAAATCAGTATGTACATCTATATCAAGATTTCCTGCAACTGTCCGTAGTGATAATATATCGTTTCTGTCTGCAGCAACAAGGGCTGCTATAGCTCCACCGCCAGAATAGCCGATAAGGTTAAATCCAGAGGCGTTATATCTTGTTTTGATTTGGTCTAAGGTTTTATGAATGGAATTTACCACTATTGGAGAATATTTATGCGATGTCCAATATTTATCAGGGCATGGACCTTCATTTTGCCATTTAGTATATTGGCATGGTCTTGCTATATAAATTACATTGCTAGAACCGTCCATTGAGGCAAGTTTTAATGCCATTGGAGTTTTGGGGGTGGGGTCAAGTGATTTCTTTTTTCTTGAAACCCATGCAAAGCCATCGCCCTCTATATAGATATTGATTGTACCGCCTTCTTTGTAAACTCTTTCATAAACTGTGATGTTAAAGGGTGAGGCGTCTACTACTCTCGGATACATAAATACAGGGAAAGCTATTCTTTTTGCGGCTTCTTCTTTGACAGGAGTGAAATTTGTTAGACATCCCGCAAGTAGTGTTGTGGCTGATAATAATATAGCTAAAGAAAGTAGTTTTTTCATGGTAGACCCGAATCAATCATTAAAATATCCTTTTTAGGATAGCACATAGTTTTAAAAATTTTAATCAGTTAATTCAAGAATAATTGGTGTATGGTCAGATGGTTTTTCCCAGCTTCTTGGTGTTTTATCAATTATGCAGCTTTTTATTTTATCTGTTATTGATGGAGAAGTTAGGAAATGGTCTATTCTTATCCCTTTATTTTGTGCCCAACAGCCAGCTTGGTAATCCCAAAATGTATATTGTTCACTTTCATTATTATTTATTCTGAAAGCATCAGTAAGCCCTAGATTTATTAATTTTCTAAATTGTTTTTTTGTATCATTCATAAATAATGCATCATTCTCCCAGTCTTTTGGTGAATAGCAGTCGATGTTTTCGGGGATAACATTGAAATCTCCTCCAACTAGGAAATCTATATTATCTTTTCTAAGCTTTTTTAAGTGAAGATATAATTTTTCCATCCATTCAAGTTTATATTTGTATTTATCACTTGTAGCAGGGTTGCCATTTGGTAAGTATATATTGATTATTCTTACATTATTAATGATTACTTCAAGATATCTTGCTTGTTCATCATCTTCATATTCGGGAAGACGGTCTGATATTATTTTTATTGGATTTTTTGATAATATAGCTACGCCATTATATGTTTTTTGAGCCTTTATAGCTGAATTATAGCCAATATCTTTAAATTCTTTTTCTGGAAAATTAAGGCTTTTTAATTCTTGGAGCAAAAGAACGTCAATGTCAGATGATTGAAGCCATTTTTTTACATGTTCTTTTCTTACTTTTATAGAATTGATATTCCATGAGGCTATTTTCATTTTTTCTTCTTATCATTAAGTTAGTTATATTGAAAAG
>JALTZE010000054.1 GCA_027051315.1 Micavibrio sp. | reverse complement strand
GGGCTGCAGGTGTGGATTACGGAGGCTACGGTGAGGTGTTCCAGACCTACAGAAAACTGAAGGCTTCCATGTCGTCTTTGCAGAAGAAACTTGACGAATTAAAGGAAAAGGAAGACTATTTGAGGTTTCAACTCGCCGAAATGGAAAAACTGAATCTGCAGAGGGGGGAAGAGGAAAGACTCCTCAGCAGGAGAGCGGAAATAGAGGAGAAGTTGAGGGAAAGGGAATGGGTTGTGGGTTTTAAGTCCGTCTATCCCATCATAGAGGAAAACCTCTCCTCCCTTCTCAGAAACAGCCCCGAAAGGTTTAGGGAAACGCTTGAGGAGGTGTACGAGAAGTTGCGGGATATCCTGTACGCCGTTGATTACGGGGATTATGAAGGAAAATATCGACGAGATATTAATCGACTTATAAATAAGACCGTAGAGCTATTAAATGAAATTACATCTAGGAAAGATCAACAATCAATTAAAATTGATACCGCCAGAAAAGATATATTAACAGATACAAATATTACCGCTGTTAATGGTGATGAAATTGTTGTTAAATATAAGAAATTCCAAACACTTAAACAAAATCCCTCATGGATAGTAAGCGATAAAAACGAAATAGTTGAATATCTAGAATATATAGAAAATCTTAACCCTCCCCTTAAGAAAGACCCTTCTATGACAAGCAGAATAAGACAGCTTTACAAAAAGACTGGCTTTTTCACAATATATCCAGGTACTAACATCTTTAATAATGTAAAAAAAATAATGGTCGGGAAAGGTTTTGCTATCAAACAAACATACGAAAGAAATAAAAAGAACTATAAAAATACCGAAGAAACATACGAAAAAATCAGAGAAATAGTAGAAGATAAATATACATATGAATAAACATTTATAGCTAATTTATAAATATTTCATAGGGTTTAAGGCCTTAGTTCCTTTTCTTATCTCAAAATGAAGCTGAGGAGTATCTACTCCACCAGTTGAACCCACTTTACCCAAAACATCTCCCTTACTCAACCTTTGTCCCTTTTTCACAATAGCTTTATCAAGATGAGCATAAGCACTCATATATCTATTTTCATGCCTTACCAATACTAAATTTCCAAAACCTTCCAATTCACTACCAACATAAGCAACAACACCATTTTCAGCACTTTTTACAGGAGTTCCTCTAGCAGCCTTAATATTTATACCATCATTATGAAGCCCTCCTTTTTTAGGACCATATGACGATATAACTTTACCATTAACGGGCCATGAAAAACGTCCACTTGATTTGGGGGGAACATCTACAATTTTACGTGATATTTTTTTGGGTCTTGGTGTATATTTATTATCCGATTTATTAATTGCCGCCATCTTGATATTTTTACTTGTACTTTTATAATATCTATTTCCAGATGGTATCCTTAAAACTTCTCCTTCATGAATAATATAAGGCTTTTTTATATTATTTGTCCTAGCAAGCCTTGCCATATCAACCCCAAATGCTCTTGATATAACATATATACTATCACCTTTTTTTACTGTATATCTTGCCTGCACTGGCATTTTCAGACGCTCACCAACACGCAATCTGTACGGAGCTGATAACCCATTTTTAATTATTATATCCTGCATATCAACATTATAACGTTTTGATATACTCCATAAATTATCCCCCATTGCTACTGTGTGAATTCCTGCGCTTCCTCCTCCACTACCTTCACCATAATGTTTAAATGGAGCAGGCTCTTGTTTTCCAAAACACGAAGAAAGCAAAAGCAAGCAACTAAAACACATAAATAAAGCGGTTAAATTTTTCCTTATCAAAATTTTAATCTGGAAGTTGTGCATAATCATCATCAGTATATTCTTTTGTCTTTGCTATATCTGGTAATAATGGCACAAAACGCACCGGACATAAATCCTTCACAGAAAATAAATCATCACTTTCTTTTCTATACAACTTCAAAATCTGATTATGCATTCTATTCCCTACAGGAATAACCATAAGCCCACCTATTTTTAACTGGTCAAGTAAATCTTGAGGAGGCTTTTCTAACGCTCCCGCTGTAACTATAATCTTATCAAAAGGAGCTTGCTGCGGCCAGCCTTTCATACCATCTCCTACCATTGCCGTAATATTGCGAAGCCCTTGCTCAGCAAATTTATGCTCTGCAACTTCCAATAATGGTTTATGACGTTCTATAGTATAAAGTCTCCTACAAAGCCTTGCTAATATTGACCCCTGATATCCAGAGCCCGTTCCAATTTCCAAAACTTTATCCCTGTCATTAATTTCAAGGGACTGCGTCATCAAAGCAACAATATATGGCTGAGATATTGTCTGCCCCATACCTATGGGAAGGGCTGTATCTTCATAAGCTTGGTCAATAAAATTCTCAGGAATAAAAATCTCTCGCGGGGTTCTTTCAAGCGCACTTAAAACAGTAATATCATTTATTCCAGCCTGCCTTAACTTCATAATCAATTTTATTTTATGAGAATCTTGAATATTCATATATTATTCAGCCATAATTTTTGTAATTCCACCCATATATGGCCTTAAAACTGAAGGAACATCAATTCCTCCATCGGCGGGGTCATAATAATTTTCAATAACTGCAATCAAAGCCCTCCCAACAGCAATACCAGAACCATTAAGAGTATGAACAAATTTTGTTTCCTTTTCTCCCTTTTTACGGCATCTGGCTTTCATTCTACGTGCCTGAAAATCACCAGTATTAGAACAGCTTGAAATCTCACGATATTTATCTTGTCCAGGTAACCATACTTCTAAATCATATGTTTTCTTTGCACAAAAACCCGTATCACCAGAACAAAGAACCACTGTTCTAAACGGTAATTCCAGCTTCTTTAAGATATTTTCAGCACATTCTGTCATTCTCTCATGTTCTTCTTGGCTCTTATCAGGGGTAGTTATCGACACCATCTCAACCTTGTAAAATTGATGCTGCCTTAACATTCCTCTAGTATCCTTACCTGCTGAACCTGCTTCCGAACGATAACACGGAGTATAAGCAGTCATTCTAAGCGGAAGTTCTTCTTCATCTATAATCATATCCGCAACCATATTAGTCAAAGGAATCTCTGATGTAGAAATAAGCCAATGCCCCTGCTCTGTTTTAAAAGCATCTTCTGCAAATTTTGGTAATTGCCCTGTACCAAACATTGAACAATCATTCACAAGAGTAGGAGGAGAAACTTCAATAAGCCCATGCTCGTTAACATGAGTATCAAGCATAAATTGAGCAAGAGCTCTTTCCAACCTGGCTATCTTTGATTTAAGAAAAACAAATCTTGAACCTGAAACTTTAGCAGCTGTTTCAAAATCAATCATGCCAAGCTTTTCCCCAATCTCCACATGGTCAGGATGAGTATTTTCAAATATTTTAGGTTCTCCCCATTTACGTATTTCTACATTCTGGTCTTCATCTTCACCATCAGGAACATCATCAGACATAATATTGGGTAAAGAAGATAATATATCATTAAGCTTCTGCCCAATATTGCGTTCATCTTCCTCCATCTGTGAAATTTTTCCTTTGATTGAAGCAACCTCATCCATCAAATCTTGCGCATCTCCACCCTGAGATTTAACTTTTCCTATTTCCTTAGAAGCCTCATTTCTACGAGCCTGAATCTTTTGTAATTCTGTCTGCAAATATCTGCGTTTTTCATCCAAAGATAATATAAAGGAAGATTGACTCTCCAAACCACGCCTTGCCATTGCCTTATCAAAACTATCTGGATTTTCACGGATAAACCTTAAATCATGCATTGATATATACCTTCTATATTTTTCTTTGATTAATCTTTACAATATACAATATGCACCGCTACTATTGCGAATACAAGAATCTAACGTAACATAACGACAAATATGCAAATAAACAAGAAAACAGTTAAGGGAATCTATACTCTTTTCACTCCAGAAAAAAAAATACCTCTTATCATAGATTTACCACATTCAGGAAAAACCATACCTTGTGACTTCGATTTCACATGCGATAAAATGTTAATTACAAAAAGCGTGGAAATGTTTCTTGATGAATTAATAGAAACATCTCCCTCATACGGAGCATCAGTACTCATAGCAGAATTTCCAAGGTCATATATAGACCCCAATCGTTCAGAAAATGATATTGATAATGAACTTTTGAAATTCCCATGGCCACATAAAACAGCTCAAAATGGTAAATCAGTTGCAGGAATAGGCTTGGTAAGAAGACTTATGACTCCGGAAATACCAATATACAATAGAAAATTATCACACAAAGAAATAAGATGTAGGATAGAAAATTTCTATCGCCCATATCATAATCAACTGGAAAATAATATAAAAAATTTACATGATAATTTTGGATATGTTTTTCATATAAATTTACACTCCATGCCTTCTGCAATTTTTAGTCAATCATACAATTTTCCATTCTCAATTCCAGTAATTAACAATCAACCTGATTTTATTCTTGGTAGTATGGATGGAAAAACTTGCACTGATGATTTTTTACATTTTTGCAAAGATACATTAAAATCAATGGGATACAGAGTATATATAAACAAAATATACAAAGGCGCAGAAATAGTGAAAAAATACGGTAACCCCGAACATGGATTTAACTCTTTGCAAATAGAAATAAATCGTTCAATATTCATGAATGAGGATAAATGCAAAAAGATAAAAAATTTCAGTAAGTTGAAAACTGACATTGATAAAATGATTCAAGATGTTTCTTCATATATTAAAGATATAATACTTCATAAAGCAGCCGACTAAGAATCAAAAACTCCTCCCCATTCCTCTTTTAAGGCTTCATCAAGATGTTCCATTTTTATATCAATTCCTAAATTCTTAAATGACGTAACCCCATGTTCAGATATACCACAAGGAACAATTCCATCAAAATTCGATAAATCAGGATTAACATTGATAGCAACACCGTGAAAGCTAATCCAATGCCTGACCCTTACCCCAATTGCAGCAATCTTTGCCTCTTTTCCACCCTCAATATTAACCCATATACCAACTCTCCCTTCACGACGCATTCCTTTAATTCCAAACCTAGCAATCGTCCTTATAATCCATTCTTCTAAATTGTATATATATCTTTTTATATCAGGTTTTTGCTGTCTTTGTTTAAGATTTAGAATTATATAAGCCACCCTTTGTCCAGGACCATGATAGGTATATTGCCCCCCTCTTCCCGTTTTATAAACGGGGAAACGATTATCCAATAAATCTTTTTCTTTTGCACTTGTACCAGCTGTATATAAAGATGGATGTTCCAAAAGCCACACACACTCATCACCCCTCCCATTATTTACAAGAGAAACTCTATCCTCCATAAAAGAAACAGCATCAGGATAATTAACTAACTCTTTAGATATTTTCCATTCCAAAACAAAATTCCATAAACAATTGATAAAATTAGCA
>JALTZE010000053.1 GCA_027051315.1 Micavibrio sp. | reverse complement strand
TCGTTACCTCGTCCCTTTCTACTACTGGTTTTCCTTTACCTCCCAAGACTATTTGGTCTGGTGATATTTACCTAAAAGAAGGTATAAACAAAATTATAATTGAAATCCCTGAAATTGCGATTGAAGGATTTATGATTGACAATCAAAATATTGCATTACATTTATCAAAAGGTTTAAAGATTGGAAAAGATAAATGGGAAAGCAAAAAAATAATAGATGAGTTTTATATAAAAACAACCGTTCCGCCCAATCTTCCTTCTGATATAAATAAAGAAAATATAGAAAAATGGAAAAATCAGGGAGGAAATATTCCTGTAAAAAAACTCTTAATAAGAATAGGTGATATAAAATTATCTGGAATTGGTGAATTTTATCTTGATGATAATCTGCAAATTGCAGGGGAGATGAATATAGAGATAGAAAATGCAGAAAATTTTGTAGATTTAATGAAAAATAATAGGCAAGCAAATCAACGCAGCCCATTAATCGTAACTACTATCATAAATGCAATGTCTGAAACAGATGAAAAAACAGGAAAGAAGCTTATAAAAACTAAGTTAAAGATAAAAAACCGTGATATTTATCTAGGCATGTTAAAAATAGGTACTAACGAGCCTATAATTTGGGATTAGTAGATTTTTTTATTTTTTCCAACATATCAATATCGCTATTTTTGATTGCTGTTTGCAAAGATGTTAGGCTTTGAGTAAATTCTTGCAATATATCAAGAAGCTCTTCTTTATTATTTAGAAATATATCACGCCATATAATTGTATTTGAAGATGCTGCTTTGGTAATATTTTGAAAATCCAGAGCTGAATATTTTGCAATTTCTGCTCTTATATCATCTTCCAACCCTGCTATAGTTTTAACCATAGAGTAAGCTATAAGATGCGGAAGATGAGATGTTATAGCAAAAATTTTATCATGATGTTCTGGACTCATAATTTCTATTTTGGAGCCAAATTTATCCCAGAGAAGACTTACTTTTTCAATGGCTTTTAATTCTGTATGCATTAATGGTGTGATAATGCACCAAGAATTATCAAATACCCCTAAATCAGTATTTGAAGTTAAAAAAACCTTATCTATAATTGGATGCGCGGGAACAAAATTAACATCAGAAGGAATAAATTTAGAAATATCTTTGATAATTGCTTGTTTTACAGGAGATGTATCGGTAATTATCGCATTTTTTTTCAAATGTGGGGAGATTATCTCGGCTATTGTTTTAATTGCGCCTGCAGGAATTGACAATATAACCAAATCACAATCTCTGACCGCTTGTGAAATATTGGTATATGCCTTATCCGCAAGTTCAAGATTAATTGCCTTTTCACATATTTCAGGATTTATATCACCGCAGATAATTTCATTTGCTAATGATTTTGCTTTTATAAGGCGCGCAATTGATGAGCCTATAAAACCAAAGCCTATAATAGATATTTTATTAAATAATTTTTCTGACATCTAATAGCTATTCTGTTTCATATGATGGTGGTATTGGATAACCACCTAATGACCTGACTTTTAAAATATTTTCATTCTCTTTTGTTTTTAGCACAGATTTTATCATTTCTATTTTTTTATCTTCAGATTCTATATGACCTTCTATTTCTACCATAAATTTTCTGGTTTCTTTATTTTTTCCGTCTGTTGCATATATTGATACAGGTGTTAGCCCGCATTGTTGTATCTTTTCCATTATTCCTGACCTGCTAAAATCAGAAGAAGTTTCTATTCCAATGAAGCTGTTATCATAATCTGATGAAGAAAATTTCATATCTTTAGCAACGACCAGAGCTTTTCCTATATGTCCATCTGATATATTACTGCAATATGGTAGGCTTACAAGAATATTCAGGTCGTAACAATTATCATCAATCATACAAGCCCACCAATCGGATTCTTCGACCATTTCTGGCCATGGTAATACAGCAAAATTTACCATATTCTTTCTTAACATTGAAATTGCCGAATCTACTGTTTCGGTACGGCTCATGGGTAATACACTACCAAAATAATCCCTTGCCATATCTGCATATTCTGGGGATTGAGGCGGCGCAAATACGGCATATCTTAATCCTGTTTGCATCATACATACTGCACCTACTAACTCTCTCCATATTCCTACTACTGCTTCTTTTGGCAATGCTCCTTGATGGCGGGATAGTAAACGTCTTATCATTTTTGCTTCGCGGGCTGGTTGGACTATCTGAACGCCTGCTTTCTTTTTAGCTGCACTTATTTTATCGATAAGGTCAGCTCTTTCCATCAATAAATCATGTATATTGTTATCGAGTGAATCAATGCGTTTTCTAATTTCTTCTAGTTCTGGGATTTTATACATAGACTTATTATCCATTTTTGTTCTACAAGATGGATATACAAACTATTTTTGATAAAATCTACATATATTTTATCGTGTTGAATAATGGAAAAGAAAATATGAAAACTTCCTTATCTATAATTGGTATTGGTGCGTTTGGTGAGTTTATAATCAAACATGTTACGCCTTATTTTAAAACTAAAATATTTGATGTGAATAAAGATATTTCGCAAATAGCCAAGATTTATAATGTTGATATATGTAATAGCATTGAAGAAGCAGCAAAATCAGATATTGTGATTATCGCTGTACCTGTAAGAGCGATAGATGAAGTTACAAAACAGATTGCCAGCCATTTAAGTGAAGGGCAACTAGTTATGGATGTTGCTTCGGTTAAATGTTTACCTGCTGAAATTATGAGTAAAAATATTCCTGAACATGTTGATTTGGTTGGTTTACACCCTCTATTTGGTCCTCAAAGCGGTAAAGACGGAATAGCGGGGCTTAATATTGTAGTAACGAATATCAGAGGAAATAGAGCAGATGATATTTGTTATTTCTTATCCAAACGGGCAAATTTGAATGTTATAAAATGTACACCCGAAGAACATGATTTACAAATGGCGTATGTTCAGGGATTAACCCATATGATAGGGAAGATATTTCAACTTATGGATATTCCAGAGATTAATCAAGAAACGAAGACTTTTTCTTTGCTGCAGCAAATGGTTGATATGATAAAAGATGATAGCGATGAGTTATTTCGAGCAATACAAACGGATAATCCATATGTTAAACAGGCAAAGAAAAAATTTTTTGATAGTGTAAAAAAGCTGGAAAACGACCTTTCATAGTTTTTTATTATTCTTTATCATTTTTATAGCAATTGCAGTTTCTATCTGTTGCTGCTGCTGGTTTTGGGATTATAATTTTTCGCCTATTTTTTGTACGGCTTTCTGATTTTAAGATAGCAGAGTATATTTGTTTGCTTGCCTCTATGACATGAAGTCCTGATAAAGGTGAGTAGATGTACTTGCCGTACGTTTCATAAAAATCTGAAACTTTTATGTTAAGAGAAAACCGTAAAGGTGGCATATAAAGGGCTCTGTCAGTATTTTCTATGATAAATTTATTTTTTTGCAGTGTTTTGTTTATCTGATATTGCGTATAGGGTACGCCTTGCCCAAATGGCGACCATGTCGCCCTTGCCCAAAAACCTATACGATTTGGAACAATTGCTATTATCCTGCCGTTGCTTTTTAATATACGCCATATTTCTTGCATCAGGTCATCTATTGAATATGCGTATTCGATAGCATGCATCATGATTATTCTATCTACTGATTCTGTTTCTATGGGGAGTTCATCTCCTCTTGCTATTGCTACTAGATTATCTTTTTCTTCTGGCCATTTATATATTCCGCTTGAACCTGACATTATAGAAAAGCATCTTTCTGATGTTTCAAGATATTTATCAAGATAAGGAGCAGTATAGCCATACCCCATAACACGAAGATTATCACAATCACCCCATAGATTATCGATATGTTTTTTTACCGTATTTTTTACGGCCTTACCAACATTTGTATTATAAAATGATTTTAGTTCATATGCTGATGGATATATCATGTTTTTTCCCTTGAACCTAGCTATAGTAAAGATAGCAGAGAATCTATTAAAGGCAAATCAGCAGGAGGCATGTTTTGTTCATATAAATCCAATGGTCGTATCCATTTGATGGATTGCCCTTCTCTTCCTTGTGGGGTATTTTTCCAGTTTCTACATATAAATAAGGGCATTAGAAGATGAAAATCTTCATATTCATGCGAAGAAAATCCAGCAGGTGTAAAACAACATGGTCTGGTTTCTATTCCTAATTCTTCTTTTAATTCCCTCATCAATGCATATTCTGGAGCTTCATTTTTCTGCACTTTGCCACCTGGAAATTCCCAAAGACCTGCCATTGATTTTCCCTTTGGTCTTTGTGCGATAAGAACCCTGCCATCTAAATCTATTATTGCTGCGGCAACTACTAAAACATTAAGTTTATTAGGGTTTTGTGGCGCTTCGTTGTTTAGTGCCTCTTCACATGATTGTGTCATTTTTATAAACCTTTATTGATATAGCAAGAAATAT
The DNA here is from genome assembly GCA_027051315.1 of Micavibrio sp. Lineage (GTDB taxonomy): Bacteria > Pseudomonadota > Alphaproteobacteria > Micavibrionales > Micavibrionaceae > JALTZE01. Next base: position 984 of record JALTZE010000053.1, on the reverse strand, counting down.
AACATAGTTGATAAAACTTTATTTGAAGAACGATTATTTTTAAATCCCTATGCGTTTGAGGGGTATGCTTAGTTATAATTCTAAAAGATTTTTTTTAGGAAATTTGCTCCGCTTATTATTCCTTGCTCATTAATTCCATGTTCGAGTTTGTTAAAAACTTCTCCGGAAACTGGGAAGCCTGCTTTCTCAAGTTCTGATTTTGCTTTGTGATATTCCTGAACAGGGACTATTGGGTCTGTATCTCCATGCAGCAAATGTACTGGCATTTTCACAATATTTTTTGAAGATTCCAATTCTTCTCCTGCTATTAATGCTCCTGAATATCCTAAAACTCCTGCGCATGGTTTTTCACGTCTGGGGGCTGTGTATAAAGACATCATAGTTCCTTGAGAAAAGCCAACCAAAGCAAGATTTTCATCTGATAAATTATATATTTCTAGCTGGTCATCTATGAATTCATTTAATATTGGGGCCGCTTGCTTTATGCCTGCTAATATTGCTTCTTCTGTCCATTGTTGTAATGAAAACCATTGATAACCAACAGGAGCCATATCGCAAGGAAATGGAGCATCGGGAGAAACAAATACAGTATCTGGAATATCATTTGCCCATTCTTTTCCTAGCCCTAGTAAATCCATACCATTTGCGCCAAGACCATGTAAAAATATCACTATTTGTTTAGGGGGTAATCCAGAAGCTGGTTCTATCACATATGATTTTAATTCGCTGTCAGTCATGTTTTTTTCGTTTAGATAAATAGCTAAATTCTGTTTTGTGGTGTTTTTTCTTTACTAAGCTGATTTGTATTTTCTGCAATAGATGAGTAAGAAGAAATAAGCATATCAATTGCAGAAATAATTCTATCAGGTGAGGATAGATTATTAGACGATGATACGCAACCTTTTAACGTTTTTAAGCTATTGATATATTCATGAGCATAAAGAGGAAGAACGGCTTTACGGAAATCTTCAATAGATTCTTTCG
>JALTZE010000052.1 GCA_027051315.1 Micavibrio sp. | reverse complement strand
ATATTAAAAATGAGTGAAAACACAAAAAATCAGATTATAGAATTATGGAATGAAATTACAGATGTATGGGCGCATGGCTTTCTTGGAATTGATATTGGCGCACTTATTACATCTTTTGCCATATTATTTGCGTTTTTGCTTATTAGGGGTCTGTTTAGCAAATATATATTATACAAACTTCATGCCCTTACAGGAAAATCAGAAAATAAAATTGATGATAAAATTGTTGATGCCCTAATACCACCAATCAAATTTGTTCCAGTAGTTTTAGGTATTTACTTTGCTGGTCAATATATAAATATCGAAGAATATACAGGTGATTTTTTTACAAAACTAATACGCTCCTTAATAGCTTTTACAATTTTCTGGGCAGTACACAGGTCATTAGAACCCTTAACACAAGCCTTGAAAAAGCTTGAAAAATTATTAACACCAACAATGATGTCATGGCTTTTTAAAATTATAAAAGTTTTAGTCATATTCGTCGGTAGTGCCGTAATACTTGAAATATGGGGAATTAAAATAGGTCCATTACTCGCTGGTCTTGGTCTTTTTGGTGCAGCCATAGCCCTAGGGGCGCAAGATGTATTTAAAAATCTTATCGGCGGAGTAACAATAATAGCAGAAAAAAAATTTCAACCAGGTGATTGGATTAAAGTAGATGGCGTTGTCGAAGGAACAGTCGACTCCATAGGTTTTAGGTCAACACAAGTTAGAAGATTTGACAAAGCCCCAGTACAAGTACCAAACAGCAAACTCTCAGACGCTGCGGTTATAAATTTCTCACGCATGACTCATAGACGTATCTACTGGAAGATAGGCGTTGAATATAAAACAACAACACAACAGCTTAAAATAATCCGTGACAATATAATGGATTATATTCTTAATAATGATAATTTTGCTAAACCTCCAGAAGTTTCCACTTTTGTCAGAGTTGATGCCTTTAATGAATCTTCTATAGATTTTATGATTTATTGCTTTACCAAAACAACAAATTGGGGTGAATGGCTAAAAATAAAAGAAGATTTTGCTCTTGAAATAAAAGATATAGTAGAAAATAAAGCCAAAACAGCATTTGCATTCCCAAGTCAATCACTTTACATAGAAGCAATACCAGATACATTGATAAAATAGCTGTTTAAACCTATCTAATAAAACTATAAAAGCAGTCAAAAGACTGCTATCCATAAGATATGGAAGAAAATGCAGAAGAATATACAAATTCTGAATTACTAATAGCTGACATACCATTTATGACAGCCAACAGTACTGAGATAGGTTGGCTAACCCCAGATGGAGAATTAAAAACAATCCCCCATGCCCAAGCAAGAATACTAATTCATGATACCCCCGTAATATTATGCCACGCCCCTTATATCTGTAAAAAACTTGAAATCAAATCTATTAATTCTTTTGATATATTGGAACTATATGCATTTATTTACCCTTGTAATTTCATAACGCCCACTCCATCAGGATTGGCAAAATATCTTAAGGTCGCAGAACCAGAAAATATAGAAGAAGAAGCCTCAATAATATATGAAGCAACAATTTCTCTTTTTCATGACCTTGCCAAAATGAGAAAATCCGAAAAAACAAGAAATCAACTCCTCCTTATGTCAGAAGCGATGGGATTAAACGGCAAGGGTTGGAAATGGACGCCCTATATTTTTAACGCACTCGGAGAAAAATATAATCCAAAAGCTAATATAATAGGAGGACATTCCCTTAATATATGGAATGAATTACCCGAATATACAGAAGAAGCCCCTCCTCCACCTCCTTCACATTATCCGGTTTCTTCCAAAGAAAGCGAACAAAGATTAAAACAGCTACTATCAACAAAAAAAATGGAAGCCAGACAATCTCAAATAGAATATGCAAAAGCAATAACGCATGCATTTACCCCAACTAACTCTCCAGAAGAAAAACATATAGTTCTTGCCGAAGCTGGAACAGGCGTAGGGAAAACTTTGGGATATATTGCTCCTGCTTCCGTATGGGCAGAAAAAAATGAAGGCTCAGTATGGATATCAACATATACAAAAAATCTACAAAAACAAATAAGCATGGAGCTTGACCTTCTCTACCCAAATAAAGAAATAAAAGAAAAAGAAGTAACAATAAGAAAAGGTAGAGAAAATTATCTATGCCTATTAAATCTCGAAGAAATTGCAAATAGCTTACCTTTAACCAACAACCCTAATCACGCAATAGCAGCAGGATTAATGGCAAGATGGGCATCAGAAACAAAAGATGGCGACCTTACAGGATATTCATTTCATGGCTGGTTACCAGGATTGCTGGGCCACACATATACAACAGGACTTTCAGATAGGCGTGGCGAATGTATATATGCAGGCTGCGACCATTTTCATAAATGTTTTGTCGAAAAATCAATAAGAAAATCAAAAAGAGCAAAATTAGTAATCGCAAATCATGCTTTAGTAATGATAAATTCCATATTATCAGACCCCGACCACGATTTACCACAAAGATATATATTTGATGAAGCCCACCACCTTATGGATGCAGCAGATTCAGCCTATGCCAGTCACCTAACTATGAAAGAAACAAATGATTTACGAAAATGGATATTAGGAACAGAAACAGGAAGAAAAACAAGGTCAAAAGGGCTTAAACGACGCACAGAAGAAATAATATCAGGAGATAAAGAGCTAGAAGAAGCACTTAAACATATATTAATAGCAGCAAATGAGCTTCCTTCGGAAAATTGGCAACAAAGAATAAGGGAGCAATCACCAAAAGGCTCAATTGAAAAATTATTGCATATCGTACATCAACAAATATTAACCAGAACAAAAGATAAAAACAGTCCATATTCTATTGAAACAGAAACAAGACCAATAATAGAAGGATTGCTAGAAGCAGCAAATAACGCAAAAAAATCTTTGGAGAAAATTAAGAAACCTATAAACATACTTGCTGCAAAATTAAGAAAAAAATTAGCCGAAGATGACGGAGAGCTAAATAACGAAATAAGAAAAAGAATAGAAACAACAGCACTTTCATTAGAAAGAAGGTCAAATACAATTTTATCAGGCTGGATAAATATACTCGATACATTAAACCAAGACAAAACCCCCGAAGAATTTGTAGATTGGATGGAAATAGAAAGAATAGACGGAAAATCATATGATGTTGGTATATATCGCCACTGGAAAGACCCCATGATTCCCTTTGCCCAGAGCATAAAAGAACATGCCGCAGGTATAGCAATAACATCAGCAACACTAACAGATAGCACAGGCATAGATAAAATAGATATAAACACAGCTATGGAAAGAACAGGCGCACGCCATATAACTGATTCCTCTACTATATTCCGTACTCCTTCACCATATAACTACGCAGAAAATTCTAAAATTTTTATAATAAATGATATAGATAAAAATAATCTTGACCAACTTGCCTCAGCATATAAATCCTTATTTATGGCATCAAAAGGCGGAGCATTAGGGCTTTTTACAGCAATAAATCGCCTTAAATATGTTCATTCAAAAATAGTCCATGCAATGGAACATGAGGGCTACCCCCTACTTGCCCAACATGTAGATGAAATCAATATTTCAACACTAATCGATATATTCAAAGACAATAAAAAATCATGCCTTCTTGGTACAGATGCTATCAGAGATGGGGTAGATGTGCCAGGTGATTCACTTAAACTTTTAATATTTGACCGCGTACCATGGCCAAGACCAACCTATCTTCACAAAGCCAGAAGAAATATTTTCGGAAAACGTCAATATGATGAAATGCTCACAAGACTAAAAATAAAACAAGCATATGGAAGATTGATAAGAAATTTCAATGACCGTGGAATATTTATAATGATGGATAATATGTTCCCCTCCCGCCTCCACTCAGCATTTCCAAAAGATGTAGAAATAGAAAAAATATCAATATCCGAGGCCATAATAAAAACCAGAAACTTTTTTAACAAACAAGGCAACACACTGATATAAAATAATATTTCACTCAGACTTTGAAAACAACAACAATTATGTCTGAAATCCCTCTGAATAGAATCAGGGTGATAAAATGTCAAATACAAATACGACAATAAAGACAACAATATCAAAGCTTTCGATTGCTCCTATTGATAATTATCAATATGATACTACTCCTACAACTCATAATGACTTTGATAGATTAATAAAAAATAACTTAGAGAATTTATCTCCCGAAACAGATAGATTTGTAAGGCAAAGCATAGAAGCTATATATAGCCAAATTATGAAATATAGCACAATTATACTTATCTCTATAGCTACTAATAGAAAATATAATCTTGAAAAATATTTATCTCTGCTTTTTGATGAAACTGACTATTCATCTGATGATACATTTCAAACTATAAATGATACAAATCGTCCAATAGATGAAATGATTACCGTTTTAGGCACGGTAAATACTCAAAGAAAAGTTGATAAAGAAGCAATATCGAATGCATTAAACGCTGTCGAAACTATCAGACAAGCAATAAAAGATAAATTATCCGATAACCTACATATAAAAACTAACAACAAACCATCAGCCCTCACCACAAAATATGAAGCAGAAAAACCAACAACAACAAAATCAATAGAAAATGAATATGTCCATGCTGATATTCTTCTAAAAATAGCAAATCTACATATATCAGGAAAAAGCAAAGAAGCTTTGGCAAAATATACAAATCATGTGCAATCTAATATTCAAACACCTCAGAATCTTCAAGGAGAAATAGACTTTGTCCTTGACCTCTTAAAACAAGATAAAGATTCGGCAAAAGCAATAACGACAATAAGAAAAGCATATTCTAGGCTTCATGATAATACGTCAAAAGAAAAAAACATTCTGATAGCAAAACAAAATATGATAAAAGCTGCAAATCTTCTATCACAAGGAAAAACAGATGAAGCACTAAAAGCTTATGAATCATGCATAGAATTTGATAAAAAAGCTGGCAACCCAGATATGCTTACAGAGATTATAGAAAAGGCAAAATCCGATAAATCTCCGTGGCTTTCTTCATTTGTTAAACTTTCTTCTCTATATGTCGCTAATAAGTTTCTCACCTCAAAAAAAGCAAGGGAAACAGCAACAACATATGAACAAAGAACGAAATTAACCGAAAAAATTGAAAGCAAAAAAGAAACTAAAAAATCAATGTGGGCGAATGTGGCATCAACATTCTATTTATTTAAAAAAGCCATATTGCCAGAAAAGAATACTACAAATAAAACTATTTCAGAAAAATTCAATTCACTATCTTTTAGAAATATTCTTTCTTCTTTTGGCTGGAAAAAACAAAAAACACCTACAACTCCGATAAGAAGTGAACCATATATAACTGAAAAACCAATAACCAACCCAGCTCAATCAATAGCAAAAAAACAAGATGAAACTCCAAAAACTACAAGCTTAGTAGTTAAATTTAAAACACCAAGTAAAATAGATGAAAGTAATATTCCTACATTAATAGATATCGTT
>JALTZE010000051.1 GCA_027051315.1 Micavibrio sp. | reverse complement strand
CATCTCTATTATTTCATTTTGGTTTTCAAAAGTTTCCTTTGGTATGTAAGTAGCTTTTTCCTTTAAAAGATTTATATAAGTACGCATATCATTCATACTATTGAGGCGAATAATCCCAGCAGAACAGCCATCATTTACAGGCTTTATCACAAATGTTTCTGTTTTCATTGATTTTGTTAGATTACCCCAAAAATCTTTCATTTTTTCAGGAGTAATTGAGGTTAGCTCAGCAGTACTAACTTTTCTTTTGGGGCAGGAAAAAATTTTTTCTTCTCCCATTTTATTTACTGCCTGACCTGTTATATATTTATCCATACATAGTTCAGAAGCTTTGGAATCAGAACCATTATAATATAGGTTATTTGCTTCAAGCTTTGTCTGGATTGTACCATCTTCACCCTCCCCACCATGAAGTCCTAAAAAGACAAAAGCATTCTGTTTTTTTGATAATTCCATAAATTGTTCAAAAGTTATTTTTTCAGGAATTTTGTAATCATCTATTATCCTGGTATCAAGAAATAAATCATGCCTAATAATTTTTGCATATGATTTAAGACGTTCAATTGTTGCTCCGGCAGTTAAGCAATTTTCGTAAATTTCTTCAACTGTATGGTTAAGAGCGTAAGTGTAGGGAAGTCTCCATACCGCACCGCTTTGGTCAAGAAGAAATGGTTCTGGGATATATTTTTCTGATTTTCTTAATTTTAACCATATATTTGTACCAGACATTACAGAAACTTGTCTTTCTGCTGTTTTACCTCCGAATAGCACATTTACTTTGTTCTTACGTATTGGTTCTACATTTATGCTTTTCGGAAGAGCAATATTATTCCTCTTACAGGCATTTGATAAAATCATATTAAGAATATTAGAATGAGTTATCCCTACTCTGGTTGATTGCTGAAAAATAAAACTATTTTGTTCCATACCGCTGATTGGATTGAAATCTGTAAATACTATATTGCCATTATTAAGTATCCAGCCATCAATCCTTGCAAAATCCTGCATTTCAAAGAGAATAAATAATTCTTTTGCCTTTTTTCTGATTTCATCAATCTGGTTATTGGTAAAATGTGGTGGGCAGTACCATGAAGTATTATTAGTAGGCAGGTATTTTCTACGATAATCAAAAATTGCATTATCTTCGTAGCTTATTCTGATTTCTGTTGGAATTAATGGAACAGGTTCTCCTTTATCATTTTCGATAATAATTACAGTAAATTCTCTTCCTTCGCAAAATTCTTCTATCAAAATTTCATCACCCCAATTTTCTGACAACAGAAGATTTGCATATTTTTCCGCTTCTTTTTTTGTTTTTACCGAATGAACACCTATTGAGGAACCTCCTGCAGTTGGTTTTATTACTGCTCTTTTTATATCATGTTCTTCCCAAAAATCATTTATCTGCTTTTGAAGATTGCCGATTGATGCTTTAAGGGTTTTTGATGTGATTGTGTTGTAATTATTTTTTTTGAGTATTTCTGCTGCTTTGTTTTTATAAAACATCTTACTGCAAGCTTTTGAAGAACAGCCAATATATGCAATGTCGTTTTTTTCAAAGAATTCTTGAATTTCTCCATCTTCACCAAAAGCTCCGTGAATTATAGGAAAGGATATATCACAATCTTTGAGCTGTGATATTAAAGACTGTGGCTCGAGTTTTGAAGATATTTGTGAAAGTTTGAAATCAAAGTCAGAAGGAGTATTACAATAAAGATTACTATTGGATATTTTATAGAAATTTTTTTCTGTATCTACATAAAAAGGGACTATTTCAATATTGCAGCCACTAAGATGGTCCATTACTGACCTTGCTGAATTTAATGATATTCCTCGTTCAGGAGATGGTCCTCCACATATCAAAGCAACTTTTAGCTTGTTTATATTATGGCTCATTATTTAATCCTTTCCACTCCACTTCCAGAATTTGTTAGCTTCAATCCACATCAGGATTTTTTGCAATATTCACCTATTCTTTTTATTTCCCAGCGTAAAGTTATTCCGCTATCTTCAAATACTCGTTTTTTTACTTCTTCTCCCAAAGTTTCAAGGGAGGTGGCTGTTGCATTTCCTGTATTTATCATAAAATTACAATGAAGTTCTGACATTTGAGCTCCACCTATTTTTAGCCCTCGGCAACCTGCCTTATCAATTAGTTGCCATGTTTTTGTCCCTAATTCAAGTCCTGCGGCAATAAGTTCATCATCAGAAGGATTAGCAAAAGTAGAACCGCCTGTTCTTGATTTTATTGGCTGGCTTGTAGAACGGCGTTTTTTTATTTGTGCTATTTTCTTTTGAATAATTTCATTATTTTCAGGAGCTCCATGCAAAATAGCTTCTGTAAATATATAGTCATCTGGTGTTGTCGTGTGGCGATAGCTCATTCCCATATTATCAGGGGTTAATTCATGTATTTGCCCTTGTCTATCTACTGCTTTTGCGCATAGTAATATATCTTTTATTTCTCCGCCATAAGCACCAGCATTCATACGAAGAGCCCCGCCAATTGTTCCTGGTATTCCTGCTAAAAACTCCATACCTCCAATACCAAGCTGTTCAGCCATATTCGCAACATTAATATCAAGAGATGAAGCACCTGCATAAAGTTCTTCTTTGGATTTTGCTTTTATATTCGCAAATTCACGCCCGAGCTTAATTACTACCCCTTTTACTCCGCCATCTCTTACTATTATATTTGACATTACCCCAACTACAGTTATAGGAATATGTTTTGGACAAGAATAAAGAAAACTGGCTAAATCATCTGTATCTAAAGGTTTGAATAATATTTCAGCAGTTCCACCTGTTCTAAACCAGCTTGTTTCCCCCAATGGAGCATTTTGCCTATATTTTCCTCTTACTATAGGTAGCTCTTCTGTATTTATTAATGATTCTAACAAAATCAAGTTCCTGTTTTTTTATTTATAGTTAATTCCAATTCGGCTGGTAAATTATTTGCCCAAGTCGTTATATTACCTGCCCCTAGACAGATAACATAATCGCCTTTTTTTGCTATATTAGCAATTACTGAAGCAAGTTTTTGAGGATTTTCTAATATATGAACATCTTTATGTCCGTGAGTTTTTACAGATTGGGCAAGATGTTCTTTGCTTATACCTTCAATTGGTTTTTCACCTGCTGGATAAATATCAGCTATTATTACAGAATCTGCATCGTTAAAGCAGGTGGAAAATTCTTCGAATAAATCATGTAATCTTGTATAGCGGTGGGGCTGCATTACTGCGATTATATTGCCGTTAGTATTTTCCACTGCTTGTCTTGCTGCTTTTAATACTGCTGCTATTTCAACTGGGTGGTGACCATAATCATCTATTATTGATATGCCGTTTACTTCGCCTGTTTTGGTAAAGCGTCTTTTTACCCCCTTAAATTCTGATAGAGCTTTTTTAATTAAAGATGTAGGTATTGAAAGCTCTCTTGCTATGGCAATTGAAACAAGTGAGTTTTGGACATTATGCCTGCCAAGCATAGGAAGATATATATCGTGTATTGTTTCCTTACCACAAATTACATCAAATTCACTACCATTTGAAGTTTGCCTGATATTTATTGCTCTAATATCTGCTTGTGGATTAAAGCCATAAGTTATTATTCTACGGTCAGTTAGATGCGGGATTAAGCTTTGTACTTCTGGGTGGTCGGTACAAAGTACAGCAAAACCAAAAAATGGTAAGTTATTTACAAATGTGCGATAAGCTGCCTGCATATTAGCAAAATTGCCGTAATGTTCCATATGTTCTGGGTCGATATTAGTTACTGTGGCAATTGTGGCAGGGAGTCTTGTGAATGAGCCATCAGACTCATCAGCTTCGGCAACCAGCCAATCGCTGTTCCCAAGCCTTACATTAGTTCCATAAGCATTTACAATACCGCCATTTACCACTGTTGGGTCAAGATTTCCTGTTTCCAGCATTGCTCCGACCATTGATGTTGTCGTAGTTTTGCCATGTGTTCCACCGATTGCTATTGCCCATTTATGGCGCATTAATTCTGATAACATATCGGCACGTTTTACTACTGGTATACCAGCTTGCCTTGCGGCAACTACTTCGGGATTATCTTGTTTTACAGCAGAAGAAATAACTACAGCCGATACATTATCACCATTTTCACATTTTATATTTTCTGTTGCATGTCCTATTAAAATTCTTGTTCCCTTATTTCTTAATCTTTCGACATTTGCATTTTCAGATAGGTCTGAGCCTTGAACTTTATAACCTTGGGATATAAGTATTTCGGCAATGCCGCTCATTCCTATGCCGCCGATTCCAGTAAAGTGAATAGTTTTTATTTCGAATGGTGTTTTTTTCATATGTTATTCTTCTGTGTCATATCCTTGTGTGGGGTCTATTTGTTTTGAAGCTTCTTTATCCCAGCCTGAAGCTATTGCCATTACTAAATTTCCTAATTTTCTTGCCGCATCGGGGTTTCCGCATGTTCTTGCTGCTTCTGCTGCACGAAATAATTTTTCAGGATTTTGTAAAAAATTTTCCAGACTGTTTTTTAATAATTCTGGGGTAAAATTATTTTCAAGCATTACCCATGCGCCACCTGATGAAGCAACTGCTTCGGCATTTATTTTTTGCTGTTGGTCTGGATGATGAGGATAGGGAACATATATTGCGGGGCGACCTGCTGTTGTTACTTCTGCAACTGTTCCTGCACCTGACCTTGCGATTACCAAATGACATAAGGCTAATTGTTCTGCTACATCTACGAAGAATGTTTCTAAACGATATTTTATTCCCATAGTTTCGTAAGCTGTTTTAGTTTTTACTATATCTTCTTCTCTACATTGTTGGATTATTTCCAGCCTTGAACGATATGAAGGTTCAAGCTTTTCTATTGCCTTTGGGAGTGTTTCGCTAAAAATACCAGCGCCTTGTGAACCACCTGTTATAAATATACGTATTTTGCTTTTATCTGATATTACTGGATATGGTTTTGAATAAAGAGAGGAAAATTCGGACCTTACGGGATTTCCTGTTGTTACTGACCTTACCTTATCTATTTCTGCTAATCCTTCTACTTTTGGTAAAGAAAGAGCTATACGGTCTGCTTTTGGTGCTAAAAAAGCATTTGCCTTGCCTAAAATAGCATTTTGCTCATGTATTACGGTTGGTATATTTCTTCTTTGTGCAGCATATACAGTTGGAACAGAGGGATAACCACCAAATCCCACCACTATTGATGGATTTTTCTTTTTTAACAATTTTGCTGCCTGAAAATATCCAAGCGCCATTGCAAGAATCGCTTTTAATTTACCTATTATTCCTCTGGTAAGGGTTGCAGCGCTAATTACATGGACGGGAATATCTTCAAAATTTTTTGCATATCTGTTTCCTCTGGCATCTGTGATTAACTCTACATTGAAACCTCTTGATATAAGGTCTTTTGCCAAAGCTTCGGCTGGAAACATGTGTCCACCTGTTCCGCCTGCTGTTAGGAATATTGTTGCCTTGCTTTCTATCTCACTCATAAAC
>JALTZE010000050.1 GCA_027051315.1 Micavibrio sp. | reverse complement strand
AACAAATACAGGGCTACTTTAACAGTAAAAGGAATATCTGTTTTAGACAAAGAGTATCCCAAAATTCCAGTTAAAACGGAGGTTACATTCTCATGAAAGCAAAAGAAATAGCAGAAAAACTTTTAATTAAAAAAGCAAAGATCAAACAGGGAGATAAAGAAAGGGAAATCGTTCTAAAAAACAGAATGCACATTTTTGAAGGCATGAAAGCTGCTTTTAACATTAAAGACGACGATGAGATTTCAGAAAATCGCTTCAAAGAAATGATAGATGCTTTTTTAAAAAGTAAAAGCTATGAAATTCCTGCTTTATACAAAAAAGCCCAGGAAGAAGCGGGTGAAGATATCACCACTGGGGCATTAACTAAAAAGAAAGGAGGCAATAAATAATGATTAGAGTAGAAGGACAGAAATCAGCATTACCTGATGTTGATGTTCTTTTTTATGATGGTGCGTTAGGACGAATACCAGCTACCGGAGACGGAATAGCAATAGCAGTCGGGATTAAGGATTCCTCAGGAACTGCAACAGCAAATCAGGTTTATAGACTGTTCCTGCCTAATGATTACGAGAAAGCTGTTGAGCTGTTTGGCGGTGCTTTTGCAGACAAACTCCTTGATGCTGTTTCAAATGGACAGGGAATAGTCTATGCAATATCTGCAGCTTCTAACACATCTGATGACATACTGACAGCAATAGAATCTGCCGTAGATCAATCTCTTGTTAATGGAGATGCACTTTTTGAATACATAGCAGTTTTAACACCGATAGATAAAACTCTTGCAGCATCAATAGAGTCTTATCTTTCTTCCCTTGTATCAAGACATATATATGTTTGGGCAATTGTAGAAGCAAGAGATAAAAATCCTGATACCACTGTTGAGCCTGATTATGATACTTATGTAACAAACCTAATCAATGAATGGTCTGGATTTACAGCTTTAAGAACTTTTGTCGTTGCTGCTTATGCAACATTTACAAACATAAAAGGAAATAAGGGATATAGAAATGGTCTTGGTTCTATAATGGGACTTATTTCAAGAGCTAAAGTTTCTCAGGACATTGGGGAAGTAGGAGCATTTCCAATTAAAAATCTTGTTTCTCTTCCAGACGGTCTTACATATTCTCATATATACACACTTGACCAGGCAGGTTTCATAACTATAAGAACTTATGATGGATATGCAGGATACTACGTAACAAACCCTGTTGCCATGAATGACCCAACTTCTGATTACCACTTTATGTATGCAAGAAGAGTAGCTGATAAGGCTGCAAAACTATCCAGAAAAGCAGTAATGAAATACCTGAAAGGTGAGATACTTCCGCCAAACAACCAGGATCCTTCAAATCCTGTGAAACCTACAAAATCACCTACAGTTCAGGAACTGAAAGCAAAAATAGAACATGCGTTAAAAGTAGGAATGTATGACAGAAAGGAGCTTTATGGATACAGAGTATATATACCTGAAGGTCAGGACATCTGGGCATCCAGAGAGCTAAATGTATATACAAAACTAATTCCAACTCCACACATGGACTGGATTGAAATACATCAATCCTTTGAAAATCCACTTCTTGAAATAGGAGGTTAATAAAAAATGAATGTATTAATCAATGGAAAAGAGTATGACTGGAGTTCTGTTGAAATAGGGATAGACGATGCACCTCAAATACTAAAAGACCACATAGTAGCAATTGATTATGAAGATAAAGAAAACATAAAAGCAAGATACGGCAGAGGAAACATACCTATCGGCTGGACAAAGGGAAAATGGGAAGGTTCAGGGAAGATTACCCTTACAAGAACCGGATTTAATATATTAATGGAATGGGTCAGATCTCAAGGGAAACAGAGAGTTTCCCAGATAGCTCCTTTCCCTATAACTATTTCTTATCTTGATGATGAATTTAATGTAACTGTCACTGATAAACTGCCGTCTGTGAAAATGGACAATCCAAAGACAAAAGCTGCAGAAGGCGATGAAAAAGTTGATGTTGAAATCACACTCATTCTTTTACAACCAATAGAATGGGGTAGCATAGCATAATGATTGCAGACTGGCTTTGGGAGATTTCTCCCACAAGCTTTAAAACAGGAAATAAAGAAAGAATAGAAAGAGATGTTTATAAACTTTATCAGTCCTGGGAAGTTAATATTGAAAACTTTAGGCAACATGCATTTACAGTAAGAAGACAGAGATTCCCTCAATTTGCAAATTCAAATGCTTTATACCTGCTTGGTAAAGAAAGAGGATTTAGCAGGTTTAAATCTGAAACAGAGGAAGAATTTAGAAATAGAGTAATAAACGCCATACCCTGGTATGAAAAAGCAGGAACAGTAAAAGGAATTAAGGAAATTTTATCCCTTTATGGCTTTGAAAATGTAAAAATAACACCAGTTTTGCAAACAGACCCAAATAGATGGGCAGAGTTCAGGATAGAGGCAGATGTAAGAAATGGAATATCTGAGGAAAAATTTTCACTGATTTCAGAACTCCTACCAAGAATCAAACCTACACATGAGGTCTTAGAAAAACTGATTATCTACCTCACCTCAAACTTCAAACAAAACAGAGCAACAGCCTGTTTATCAGGACACGATATAACAGTTTATCCATATCAGGTTAAGGAAATTCAAACCAATTTTGGAGATTACAGGGCTATTGGCTATCAAGCAGTTCACACAACAACAGTTTATCCATATCAGTCGTAGGAGGCTATAAATGGCTACAAATGAGAATTACTATACGATACTAACCAGCTATGGAAAACAAAAATTAGCAGAAGCACAAGCAAGCGGAACAGCTGTCAACATTACAGAATTTGCCGTTGGCGATGGAAACGGCAATTATTACGCACCGAACGAAACTCAGACTGCATTGGTTAATGAGGTTTATAGAGCTCAAATAAACAGAATTACTACAGATTCAGCAAATCCAAACTGGGTGATAGTGGAGGGAATTATCCCCGCAGATGTCGGTGGATTTACGATTCGTGAAATAGGAATATTTGATGAACAAAATAAACTGATTGCTATTGGAAACTATCCAGAGACATATAAACCAGTTCTTTCTCAAGGTGCTGGAAATGATATGTATATACGCTTTATCATGGAAGTTGAGAATGTTGACAGCGTTCAGCTCAAAATAGATCCTGCTATAGTCCTTGCAAGCAGAAAATATGTAAATGATGAGATAACTGCTCACAATTCAGACACAACAGCTCATAGCAATCTTTTTTCTGTCCCCCCATCAAAAGATACTGCAATATTCCGTGAAAACGCGAACGGAGAATTTCAAATAAAAGACAGAGCAACAGGGATTGTATATAGGTTATTTGTAGAGAATGGGTCTATAAAATTGGAGGTTGTATAAATGAAGCCAGTATATCCAGAAATACTTACTCCTGATAATACACTTTCTTTATCTGGAGTTAATAACGGAGATGGAACCGTAACCATTTCCATAGCAGAAGGACAAGAATTTTTAATTCAAGATGTAAAGATAAACACAACAGGCAGAACAGATTTATCTTTTACTGTGCCAATTCCTACTACTGCAGGGCAGGTAGATACATACCATTTAAGATATAGTCTAAACGGAAAAAGCATAAATAATCACATTCCAAACAAAAACAGTTTTTATCTAATAAGTGTAGTAGATACCAATTACAATCCTAACAGTGTGGATGAAAGCGATGAACAGTTTGACACAAAGTATGATGATATGCTGATTGCAAAAGTGGAAATCGCTGATACAGGTACAATAACAATAATTCCATTAAAAAATAAAAGTAGATTAATTGAAAACTTCGTTGTAGGTTGGGCTATAACTTCAACTCCTAATGATGTATACCCGCCTACTGTAAATATTCAAGTGGATATAAATTGGTCAAGGAAACCTGTTATAAGTAGAGGTGGAATATACAACGAATATATACAGAATGTTCCAGGAGAAAGATCATCTTTGGTTATACCGGAGTTAACATCAAGATATGTAATTAAGTCATCACATTCTTATGAAACTTTGTCCACAACTTCAGATAGTGGACGGATAGTAATATACGCGGAGGCATAAAATGAAAGGGATAATTAAAAATGATGATTTAGTCATAGGAACAGCAACTCATACTGGGGTTAGTATTCCTCATATAGATATCAAATTTTTAAGATACAATCCAGAAACTGACGAAGTAATTGACATTCGAAATCTACCACAACCATATACTTTCTATATAGATGAAAAAGGAATTAAGCATATACTACAGCTAAATCCTAATTGGCAACCTTTAAAATGCAGTTGGGATGATAAATTAGTAAACGATAATGGAAGTTGGAGAGTAAAAACAGAAACCGAAAAATTACAAGAGAAAAAACAAGAAAAACAAGAAGAACTTTTATCATTTGAAAAGCAGAGAGTTCAAAAGGTTTGCGATGAATACGGCTACAACGGACTTGCAGATATTCAACTTTACGCATCTCAAAATGACGCTGAAGCACAGGCATTACTGTCTTGGTATCAAACGTACGATAATCTGATTTGGTCATACATAGACAACGACCTATCAGCATTTACAGATCTTGAAGAACTATTGCAAATAGACATCAAAAATATTGAAGAGCAGATATATCAGCAGTCTATACAGCAATCACCACTGCCTGGGGAGGGGGTAATGTGAGTCTTGTTGATGAACAGTGGGAATTCTTAAAAGATGTAGCAAAACTAATTCAATTTATAGAAGAAAAAGGTTGGAAGGTAACAGGAGGTGAATTATACCGAACAAAAGACCAGCAAGAAATTTACATTAAAAAAGGTCTATCAAAAACAATGAACTCTTACCACTTAAAAAGACTTGCCATTGATCTGAACTTTTTTAAACCCATAGAAGAGAACGGAAAGATTAAATACAAGCTCACCTACGAACCAAAAGATATAGAAGAATTTGGGGAGTACTGGGAGAGTTTAAACCCCAAAAACAGATGGGGCGGACATTTTAAACATTTCAAAGATGCACCGCATTTTGAGAGGAGATTGCAAAAGAAATAGGAGTACAGCGATGTTTTATTTATATTTTTTCTTGCAACTTTTAGGAATTATTTTACTATCACCTGTCAGATGGGGGGTAAATACAATAGTCAGATTTGCCTGGAAACCTGTATTTAAATTTAAGCCTGAACTATTTAAAGATGCTCCATTAGAGGAACTGGAGAAAAAAGCAAACGAAGTCCACAAAAACCTAAAGAAAAATATAGAAAAAATAAAAAACGCAGGAGATTCCGTAAAATTCATTTCTATATGGTATGTAGCAACAAAAGACAAAGATGTATTAGCATTGGTAAAGAAATATATCAAAGATGGAAAGGTGAACAGAAAAGCAGACACAACCACAAATAAAAATTTTTCTGGGGATATGTGGGCAGGGCTTTCATATATGCTTACAGAAATGTATTTTAGCCGTGAAATAGATATTGAAAAGGATTTCAAAGAAGAAATTATCAAAGCACTGGACAATGCTTTA
>JALTZE010000049.1 GCA_027051315.1 Micavibrio sp. | reverse complement strand
GATTAATAGAGGTATTTTTGCTTATATTATTTCGTCTCTTTTTATATCTGTGGGGCTTTTACCAAAGACATTCTCGAATAAGTTATTGTCAGGAAATGATAGTTTAAAAATTGTAAATATTATTGCTGTTGCCAAGAGTAATATAGAGTTCAAATGGAAGAATATTGACCAGATTCTTATATTTTTTACGGTTATTAGTGGTTTAGTTATATTATTCTTATATTTATTTGCATTAGTAATATATTTTCTTATTACTCCTGCTTTGGCCTTGCCTGCTTTGAACCCTCCTGATGTAGCAAATATGTTTGTTACATATTCACCAACAACTGATATTGCTTTTCAATTGATGGATAGTGTTTTTGGTGTTCCTGGTATTTTTGATTCAGGCTCTGTACCGATACCAGGAGTTTTTCATAGAGCCTTGCAGGAGGTTATTTCCTTATATAGTGGATGTATATTGCTTTTTGCATCGATTATATTTCTTTATTATATATTCAGAATAATTGGTGAAATTGCAGTATTAGGCAAGCCTTTTGGTGAGAGCTTTAATCCATTATGGACGCCTGTAAGGTTAATGGTTGCTCTTGCTATGTTAATGCCTGTTTCATACGGACTTAATGGTATACAATATGCGGTTATGTATGTAGCAAAATTTGGCTCTGGTCTTGGGACAAATATATGGATAGAGTTTAATAGCTATACTTCTGGTACATTTATGGGGCTTGAACCGGCACAAATAATTGTTAAACCAAAGCCACAAACTACTATGCCATTGATACAATTTATGTATCTGGCGAATGGTTGCCGTATTATGTATCAAAGGAAGGAATTTCAATCTTCTATTAATAATGCAAATCCTTATGCTGAGGATTTTTTAGTTCAAGCTTATGTAGTAAGCCCTGGTATAGCTAAGAAAATAGGGGACCAACCTGGACTTTTGGGTGGTGATATTGATTCTTATGAAGAAATATCTGATTTTTATAGATATAAAGATATAAGGATTGTTTTTGGTATAAAAAGGGCTGGTAGTAAATTTATGGGTGAGATTGACCCTGTTTGTGGGTCTATAGTTATACCTTTTACTCCTGTTAATGAGCATATAGCATTTGAATATGTACAACAATATTATTTTGATATGATAATGAATATGTGGATTGTGGTTTATAATGACCTTTTTTTCTTTAATCATAGAATTACAGAAATGTTTATTAGAAACGGTAATCCTGACCCATGTGTTATGAATATTCCTGGCGCAAGTATTGATAATGCTACTAAATTAGTAACGACCCCAGATGGGATAGAACTTACTAACCTTGGTAAATGTGATAGCCTTCCCCTTGCTTCTGTTTTTTCCAAAGCAATGGTTGATATGAATACATGGTTACAGCTGGGTGTTGATATTGGATATAATAATCTTATTACAGACCCTAATATAAATAAGATTGATGATAAAATACTTAATCTAGGTTGGGCTGGTGCTGGTATATGGTTTAACAGAATATCACAGTTAAATGGTGCTTTGACAGAAGCAGTAATAAATACTCCATTTCCAGATAAATATCCAAAAGTAATGGAAGAAGTAGAACGTTATAACAAATCTACGCAAGTTTCCATGAACTCGATAGAAAGATTTGACCCTTATCTTGCAGGTGATGATGTAAAAATAGAATTTAAGGATTCTGGAGATAAAGAGATGGCAGTTGCCTTATATACTCTTAATAAATATTGGCAGGCTGATGACCCAACTGCAGAAAATCATAAGGCAGCAACAAGTACAAATGGTTTTATAAAAATATTAGATGCTATATTTGGGACAACTGGTCTTTTTAATCTGAGAGAAAAT
This sequence comes from Micavibrio sp., assembly GCA_027051315.1. Taxonomy (GTDB): domain Bacteria; phylum Pseudomonadota; class Alphaproteobacteria; order Micavibrionales; family Micavibrionaceae; genus JALTZE01. The sequence goes on along the minus strand of JALTZE010000049.1, from coordinate 3,745 downwards.
ACGGCTGAGAATGTTAATCCATTAGCACAGCTTTCTGCTGCTGGTAAGGCATTGGTATCATCGTCTATACGTAATCTTATGGTTGGAACTGGTGCTGCTATGGCTGGTGGTATATCAGAAGCTGTTATGGGTCCTGACTCCCCTGAAGGACAGGCGGCTAGACATTTGGCAAGTGCTATGATGTCAATAGCTGGTGTTACTTTGATTGCTGGATTTATGTTGCATTATATTATTCCTATTCTTCCTTTTATGTATTTCTTTTTTGCTGTTGGTGATTGGATAAAATCAATATTTGAAGCAATTGTTGCCGCTCCTTTATGGGCGCTTGCTCATATTACCATGGATGGCACTGATTTTATCAGTGAGAAAGCAAGTGAAGGTTATATGCTTTTATTAGAAATATTAATAAGACCCACGTTAACAGTATTTGGTTTGATGGCTAGCATGTCTATATATTCAGCTTTGGTTCTTATGCTTAATGATACATTTGCAGTTATAGAGGCTAATTTTATGGGAGCATCAGGAGCAGTAGTATATGATGACCCTGTATTATCTTCAATGGTAAGGAGTAGGGTGGACCAGCTTTTTATAACTATAGTTTATGCATTTCTTGCTTATATGCTTGCTCTTAACTGTTTTAAGCTTATTGATGCTATACCTGATGGTATATTAAGGTGGGTAGGTGGAAGTACTAAAAGTTTCTCTGATATTGCCGGTGACCCTGCAGAAAAAATGACTGAGTATACTTCAATTGGTGGTAAAATGGTTACTGGTGAGGTTATGGAGGCTGCAAATGCCATGGGTGGTGGAATAGGAAAAGCTGCTGGTGGGCTTGTTGCTAATATGAAATATAAAGATATGAGTGAGGATGAAATTAGAGAATATCAGGCTAAGGCCAATAAAGAAGCAAAAGAAGGGGAAGGTTCAAGTTTTAGTGACCTTGCAGAAAGATTAGGATTAATTAAATAGAATTGATAAAAGAAAATATATGATTAAGGAATATGGAATAAAAGCTGCTAAATATGCATTGCTCCCTGGTATTATACCAAGGGTAGGAGATATATTTTTTAGTGGTTTTGCCAGCGTTTCTTATGTTATGGCTTTGTTGCTTGTAATGACAGGTCTTTTGCCTAAAGGGCATGAGGCATTGAGAGAAGGAAGTTTTGGTAAATATGGTGTTAGAAGATTATTTGCAGAAGCAGCAAATAGGATAGTTCTAAAAAAAGAAAATATAGACCAAATATTAATATTTTTAATATTATTACTGGGCTTTGTCCTAGTAATAATGCAGCTACTTTCAATTATATTTTCTTTTGTTATCAGTTCCGCAGAAGCTGCTATGCCTACATGGACAAGTTTTTTTGTTACTGATAATCCTGATACAGATGTAGCATATATGTTATTGGATCAGATATTCGGTATTCCAGAATTTTTTAATTCAAAATATAGTACTGATATAAATAGGGTATTTCCTACACCTTTTCATACTGCTATGCAGTCTATGTTTTCTTTTTATAGTAATGCAATTTTGATGGTTGCTATAATTATAGTGATTTACTACATATTTGTAGTAGTTGCTGAAACAGCGCAAACAGGAGTTCCTTTTGGAGAAAGATTTGCTAGTATATATGCGCCTTTAAGATTAATAATAGCAGTAGGATTGTTGGTTCCTCTTGGTTATGGTTATAATGGAGCACAATATATTGTCTTGCAGGCAGCTAAATGGGGGTCGAGTCTTGGTACTAATTCATGGCTTAATTATAATTCTACTGTTACCAATATAATAGGTATCAATAGTGATAGATTGGTAGCACAGATAAAAACTCCATCAATTGGTTATGTTGTAGAATTTATGCATGTCGTAAAGGTTTGCCAGCTATATTATAATTATACAAGCAAAGGTGATATAGAAATTAAGCCATATCTGGTTAAGTTTATAGATGCTCAAGATAATGATGGTATATTAGATTTAAGTGCAGGTGGTAATTTTGATGATGCTATGGAATTTTATAAAGGTGGTTCTATAACAATAAATTTCGGGGAAATAGATTCAGCAAAATACCCCGAAAAAGTAGGAAATATGTCGCCTTATTGTGGTAAAGTCATAATAGATGTAAGTGGTGATATTAATGTAGAATCGGTAAGACAGATTACCCAAACATATTTTGATATTATTATGCATTTGTGGAATTTGGCAGAAGCTGATTTATACGCCAGAAGGGTTCTTGGAATGTCCATTCCAGACCTTGACCCTTGTTCTGTTGTACCCCCTGGTCCTAGCTGGGGATGGGAGATATCTGATGATAATAGCCGTACGATTAATAATGTGAAAATATGTAATGAACCGCCTGTTACATATTTGCAAAAGATAGTAGAGATGTATCAAATTATATTTGCTTCTTCGGTTGATATTGCTATTGCTAATCAAAAGATTGATGCTTCTGCTCTTACTTTGGATGAAAAAGTTGCAAAATTTGGATGGGGTGGAGCAGGTATATGGTTTAATAATCTTTCAAAGATAAATAGTTCGATAGCAAGCGTTATAGTTAATATTCCAAGAATATCAAGATATCCTTATATAATGGAAAGTGTAATGCTTCATAAGCTTGGTACACAATCAAATATTGCTTCTATCGAGAGATTTAATCCCGTTTCACCTGATGGAGAAGATATTTATAAAGGTGAAAAAAATGAGCCTGATTCTTATAATGCTGCTTTGGCTTTTTACAGAGTATTAGAAATGTTCCAAGATAGCAAAGTGGCAGATAGTGATAAGGATAATAATAAAAAGAATGTATTAGAAATACTTGTAAATATTATACTTGGCGGTAGTGGTTTGCTTGATATTAGGGAACAAACAAATGTGCATCCCCTTGCTCAGCTTAGTGCAATTGGTAGTGGTTTAATTAATCAAACTCTTAGACATTTATTTGGTGCATTTGTGGGCTCTGCTATAGGAGAGATTCTAAATTCAGAAGGAATGGTTTCAAGTCAAGCATATGGGCAAATGATAGGGCAAATTTTTAGTTCTTTTGCCATTATAACATTTACTTTAGGTTTTCTTTTGGGATATGTGCTTCCTCTTGTTCCTTTTATGTATTTTTTCTTTGCTGTTGCAAGATGGGTTAAATCAATATTTGAGGCTATGGTTGCTGCACCTTTATGGGCACTTGCACATTTAAGTATTGATGGTGATGGCATACCAGGTCAGGCAGCATCACAGGGATATTTCCTTGTTCTTGAGATATTCTTAAGACCTATTCTTACCATATTTGGTTTATTAGCTGCTTTGGCTGTTTTTGAGGCTATGACTACTATACTTTATATATTATTTGATGCTGTTACGACAAATGCTCTTGGTTATGATGAACATTCTTCTACGGCTAACCTTAATTTAACCGCATCGATTAGAAGGGAAATGGATGGTCTTTATTTTACTATTTTATATACTATTATGATGTATGTTTTAGCCATAACATCATTTAAATTGATAGATGATATTCCACAAAATGTTATGAGATGGTTGGGTTCAAGTGCAAAAGCATTTGGTGATGGTGAAGATGCTATGGAAAGTATGACTAAATATGCAAGTATATCTACTGCTATGTATGTTGCTCCTGCTTTGACTAAAGCATCGGTTTCAGGTGGTAGTGGTTTGGGTAAAGCGATTTCTGAGAAAATTAATAAAATGAAAGAGGAGGGAAATCCTCCTGAACAGAGTCCTACTTAATTCCCGTAGGAGTTT
>JALTZE010000048.1 GCA_027051315.1 Micavibrio sp. | reverse complement strand
TCCAACCTATCAAAAAAATCTTTCATATCTTTTAATATTGAGTGCTGTAATTCTTTTCTGATATAGGCTTCAACTCTTGGCATATATTTCATATATGAATCATTTTTCTTTATATCCCTTATCCTTATAAACTGCCCGATAAGCCTTAGATGAAACTGAGCCGATAATATTTTATACCATATTTCAAATTCTTCTTTTTCAACCTTATTCATATTGCTACAAAATCTTCTTTTCATTTCTTTTTTAACATTTTTATCTACATCATAGCGTGCATCTTCCAAAAGATTAACAATATCATAAACATACGGAGCAATCTGCGCTCCCTGAAAATCTATAATCCCACAACGATTTAACCCTTCCATATTTTCACGATACATCAAATTGCCAGGAAAAAAATCAATATGCTGAAATTTCACAGGGCAAGGAGAATAACTTCTTTCAATTTTATCCCATATATTTTCATATTCATTAACAAGCTCAGATGAAAAAGCTTCCCCCCTAACCAAAGGCACATAAAATTCCATTACAAATTTTTTATTTTTGTGAATATGTCCATCATAATATGATTTAAGGTCAAGTTCTGAAAGCTCTTTACTCTCACCCATTTTTAACAATACATCAACAGCCAAACGATACAGCTTTTCTACATCTTCTCCTTTTGAAATTTTATCCGAAAAACTAATATCTCCAAAATCTTCTATCAGCATATATCCCTTATCGCTATCATAATCATAAATCTCGGGAACCGATAAACCTGCTTTTCTCAACGCCTTACCAATATATACATAATCGCATATTTTATGACCTGATACAGCATCTGGGTGATTATCAGGAACTCCCTCCATTAAAATAGCTATCCCCGAACCGTTTAATAATTCAACACGGAAATATTTTCTTCCTGACATATCGGCTCTAATTGCAACTTTATTTTTAAAATCTAAATCCATTTCAAAGTTCCAAAAAATAAATGCCCAAATAATAGATAAAATTTAGGCATTAAAACAATAATGATTAAAAGATTTACACAAAAGACAATAAGCGAAAATATATCTATTTATCTTCACTTTTATAACTTTTTGAAGCCATATAATTAATAGCATCAATATGGCGTTTAGAGGCTTTTCCCCTTTTACTAACAGAAGCCCCCCCCTTATCTTGACCAAATTTTGGATTACTTTCACCCGCAACAGCTTTTAATATAGCCAAACCAAACTCATCAGCCCTACCATCTTCAACTAAACTTTCTTGCAATTCAGGCTCTTCTGGAACAGCATCATCATCTTCGATTTTACCAAGATTATTAACAACATGACCAATTGCGTGCGCAACAATACCTTTAAGATGTGGCTTTGCAAGTCCTTGCATCAATTGAGCATCTTCCATAGCCATAGCCATAACCATCTGTATAGCACGCGTTTGATTTCCACCTGTTTGTTTTAATGCTTCTTGTATTCTTGATTCAACATATCTAACTTTCATAACAGCCTCCGTCGGATAGGAAAGCAAATCCTAACATTCATAATGACACAGATTCGCAAATATGCCAAATCATGCATAAGATTTATAGCTAATTCCATATATTACATTTGACATATACATAAATATAAACTGTCTATCGCACATTTCATTTAACGGAGGAAAAAATGAAAAAAAGATATTTTCTAGCCCTAACCCCTTTCTTTATTGCTTCATGCGCAAATATTCCTGAAAAAGCACCACATAAAGAAGAAATATCAGATAAAAACGTAACTAATATGGATATGTCAGTTAATGGTATAAATTTACCACATTTTCCGCATGTAGAAAATGAAACAACATGCAAAAATAATATAAAACAAATGTCATTACAAGGAAACAGAGCAAGCGGTTCATGCTATAACTCTGCTGGTATTCCAGTTTCACAACACTATTATATAAATGGTGAAAAACTCAGTAAAGAAATGTTTTTTACAATAAAATAAACTATCGCTCAACCAGTAAGGCAAGCTCTTTAACTAGATTAAGAACTCCATTTATCCTCTTATCTACATTTTCCCAATGCCTTACTGCTGACAACCTTTGGTCAGGACGTAATTTAATAACGCCCCTATTATCATTCAACCAAACCATAAGCTTTTCAATATTAGGGGGAGTATCTTTGTAAAATCCTAAGATAGCCCCCTTAGCTCCTGCGTCTATTCTATCAATACCAGCCTTACGACATAAATATTTTATCTCAACAATAGAAAATAGATTTTCTACTTCTTTAGGTAGAGAACCAAATCTATCTATCATCTCCACAGCAAAAGCCTCAATATCAGATTTTTCTTCCAACTCCGAAATCCTACGGTAAAGGCTCATTCTAACATTTAAGTCCTTAACATAATTTTCAGGAATCAATACAGATATCCCAAGATTAATATTAGGATACCATCTGTCAGGAGCAAGACATTCTTCCCCTATTCCCTCTTTTACCGCAGCAACAGCTTCTTCCAACATCTGTTGATAAAGCTCAGTTCCTACTTCCTTAATATGTCCTGATTGTTGTTCACCAACCAAATTGCCAGTTCCTCTTATATCCATATCATGACTGGCCAGTTGGAAACCAGCGCCCAGACTATCCAAAGTTTCCAAAACTTCCAATCTTTTTTGAGCATCTTTTGTTAATTTAACACGGGGAAGATAAGTAAGATAAGCATAAGCCCGAATCTTTGACCTTCCTACCCTCCCTCTTATCTGATAAAGCTGTGAAAGCCCGAATAAATCCGCTCTATGAACTACCATAGTATTAGCAGTAGGAACATCAAGACCAGATTCAATTATATTGGTCGCAAGCAATATATCATACTGACCATCGTAAAATGCGGTCATACGGTCTTCTAAATCACGTGGTTTCATCTGCCCATGAGCTGTTACAATTTTTAACTCTGGTACGAGTTCTTTAAGCTTTTCTTCTATTTCTTTCATATCCTTTATACGCGGACACACATAAAAACTCTGACCACCTCTATAATGTTCTCTCAATAAAGCTTCTCTGATAACCATATCATCAAATGGCATAACAAAAGTACGAGTAGCAAGCCTATCAACAGGAGGAGTGGCAATAATAGACATCTCACGTACTCCCGTAAGAGCCATTTGCAATGTTCTAGGTATCGGCGTTGCCGTTAAAGTAAGTATATGAACATTATTTTTTATCTCTTTCAGTTTTTCTTTTTGTTTAACTCCGAAACGTTGTTCTTCATCAACAATCAATAACCCAAGATTATCGAATTTGATACTATCGGCAAATAAAGCATGAGTTCCAATAACAATATTTATTGTTCCATCTTTAAGCCCCTCTTTCACCTGACCAGCTTCTTTGGGAGTACATAACCTTGAAAGCTGCGCAACTTTAAGCCCAGTATTTGCAAATCTATTCACAAAATTCAAATAATGCTGTCTGGCAAGGATTGTTGTTGGCGCAATCAAAGCCACCTGCACACCTGACATTGCCGCAACAAAAGCAGCTCTTAAAGCAACCTCAGTCTTTCCAAATCCAACATCGCCACAAACCAACCTGTCCATTGGTTTATAAGAATTCATATCATCAAGAACATTTTCAATTGCTCTAAGCTGGTCTTCCGTTTCATGATAAGGAAATTTCGCAGCAAATTCATCGTATATCTCCTGTGGGACGGAGATTTTCTCAGCCCTTTTAAGCTCTCTTGCTGCTGCAATTTCAATTAAATGGTCGGCAATCTTCATCAAATCTTTTTTGACTTTTGCCTTTTTACTTTGCCACGCATTACCACCAAGCTTATCAAGAGTTACTGTACCTTCATCAGAACCAAATCTTGATAAAACTTCTATATTTTCAACAGGAACAAATAACTTGTCATTACCATAATATTCTATTTTCAAACAATCATGCAAACTACCAGCTGCATTAAGTGTTTCAAGCCCTATAAATTTCCCTACCCCATGGTCTACATGTACAACCAAATCACCTTCGTTAAGTGTAGATATTTCAAATATATATTCATCTGCTTTTCGCCTTTTTTTAGTACGACGTGCAAGCCTATCACCTAAAATATCCTGTTCGGTAATAATCGCTATATCTTCCGATACAAATCCAGCCTCAAGTGGTAAAACTATAAAACCCGTCTGCCCTGCTTTTAACTTTTTAAAATCATTACAATCAACTAAATTAGAACAACCAGCATTAGCCATAAGCCCTTTAAGCCTATCTCTTGCCCCTTCGCTATATGCTGCTATCAGCACCTTCTTCTTTTCAGAATGTAACTGAACAATATATTTTCTCAGCTCTCCAAATACATCACCATCAGGCAAAGCTCTTATATCGGCAAAATCTCTTCCTTTTCTTCCCCCTTCATCTTCACCATCTTTCTTAAATGGATATAAAACAAAGGAATTATCAACTTCCCTACTCCATTCATCATCAGTTAAATAAAGATAATGAGGAGGAAGAGGATGATAAACACAACCAGTTAAACTTACATCTTTTGATTTACTTTTTGATGAATTGGCAGCTTCCAAAGTTTTTCTAGCTTGATAAAAATCGTCTATCTGGCTCATTCTTTCATTACGAGCAGCCAAAGAATTATCATCAAAAGAAACCACTCTATCAGGAACATAATCAAATATATTATTCATATTATCATAAAATAAAGGAAGCCAATGGTCAGCTCCATTATATCTTCGTCCTTGTGAAATTGCTTCATATAGCTGGTTATCACCTCTTACCACTCCAAATTCTTCTCTATATCCCGACCTAAATCTTGTGATTGATTCTTCATCAAGAAAAAATTCCGTAACTGGATGAAGTGAGAAAGACTTAACTTTTTCATTTGTAATCTGCGTAACAGGGTCAAAAAATTTAATTATATCAATTTCATCATCAAATAAATCAATTCTTAAGGGCTGTTCATATCCTGATGGATAAATATCAATGATACAGCCCCTTATCGCATATTCTCCTGCTTCTCTTACTGTATCAGCTCTTACATAACCATTATCATGTAAATATCTTCTAAGTTTTTCTACATCTATCCTACCACCTATTTTTGCAAAAAAAGCAGAAGAGCGGAGCTTATCTATTGGCATAACTTTTTGAATCGCAGCATTAACCGTCATTATTGCTATTCTAGGTTTTCTTGATTTATCATCTTGCCACTCAATAAGCTTTGATAAAGCAGCAACCCTCCTAGCAACAATATCAGCATTAGGTGATATTCTATCATAAGGCAAACAATCCCAAGCAGGAATATCAACAACATCAACATCAGGAGCAAAAAAAGATATAATATCTTTTAATGACATCATTTTGCTTTCATCCATAGCAATATGGACAATAACTTTGTCTTCTGGCATAGCTTTTCTTGCTTCATTAACAAGCCATAAAGCATCATAACCATGCGGAAGCCCGAATATAGATTTTTCCCGAATTATGTTCATAACAAAATAAAAACCCTCATCTTTATGAAGGCTTTATAAAAGAAATGATTATTATATCAACATATTTCTGTTATCTCTCATTTGCACCTGTCAAATTTTAACTATAAGATAAACAAATATCTGAACACGTAGAATAATGGATTAGAAACAATATAATTAAGCTACTTTATAAT
>JALTZE010000047.1 GCA_027051315.1 Micavibrio sp. | reverse complement strand
TAATTTATATGCAAAAGAGATAAAGCAATATGAATGGCTCTATGAACAAAGAGATATAAAATCTGAAATGGGGGAATCTCCTGTAATAATTGAGCTTTTCTCATCACAGGCTTGTGTTTTTTGCCCTAATGCTGATAATTTTTTTAAAGATTTAATTACAAAAACTGGAATATATGGTGTTTCATGCCATGTTGATTATTATGGTAAAACTATCGATAGCTTATCTAAACCATTTTGCACAAGCAGGCAAAAGGAATATATGAAAATAACGGGAAGTGGTATATATTATACTCCTCAAATGATAATTAATGGTACTAGAAATGTTGTTGGTTATGAATATGACAATGTATTAAATTCTGTTATAGAAGCATCTAAATCGAATGTATCAAGAATTAATATAAATAAGAATGAAAATGGAGATTTTTATTTTAAAATAAAGGAACGGAAGCTATCAGAAGAACAGGATATATCTATAATCCTTATGCTTTATTCAAAAGCTATTGATATGAATATTAAGCAAGGACGTAATAAGGGAAAGCAAATATCATATATTAATATGATAGAAAAAATGGAAGAAATAGGAAAATGGGATGGTAGTGCCAGTATTTTTACTTTTTCCGTTAAGACAATAAAAAGTGATGCAGGATTTATTATTATGGCACAAGATAATAATACTGGTTCTGTATTAGCTTTGGGTGAATATATTTTATCAAATCAATAGGGTAAGAATCTTCGTCTTAATGTGCTTCTGCCCAGTTTTTTCCATATCCTGCTTCTGCAAGTAATGGGACATCTGATTTACCGTCAAATATATTTTCCATCACTTCTTTAACTATCTTTTTTGTTGCTTCTAGTTCATTATCTGGTACTTCAAAGACCAATTCATCATGTACCTGCATTAGCTGTTTTGCCTTAAGACCTGCATCTTTTAATGCTTGTGGTACTTTTGCCATAGCTATTTTCATTATATCGGCGGCAGTTCCTTGAACAGGGGCGTTTATAGCTTGACGTTCGGCAAAAGATTTTCTTGGTCCTTTTTCATTTATTCCTGATATTGTACATTTTCTGCCGTATAACGTGCGAACAAAACCATTTTTCTTGGCTTCTTCTTTTGCTTTTTCCATGAATTCTTTTAATTCAGGGAATTTTTTGAAATAAGAGTCTATATATTCTTTTGCTTCTTTGTTTGAGATATGGAGCTGTTTTCCTAATCCAAATGCACTAATTCCGTAGATAATTCCAAAATTAATGGCTTTTGCTTTTCTTCTTAATTCTGGTGTTATGTCTTCCAAAGCAATATTGAAAACAGAAGAAGCAGTGGCACTATGAATATCTATTCCATTTTTGAAGGCTTCTTTTAATGCTGGAATATTTGCCATGATAGAGATAAGGCGAAGCTCTACTTGAGAATAATCGACTGATAAAATTGTATGTCCTGTATCTGCGATAAAGGCGGTTCTTATTTTTCTGCCCTCTTCAGTTCTTATTGGGATATTTTGTAGATTAGGGTCTGATGAAGAAAGCCTTCCTGTTGCTGTTGCAGCCATAGAATAAGAAGTATGAACTCGCCCTGTTTTTGGGTTTATTTGTTCTAGCAATGCATCTGTATATGTGGATTTTAGCTTTGATAATTGCCTCCATTCCAGAATTTTTTCTACTATATCATATCCTTTACTTGCTAAATCTTCGAGTGTTGATGCATCGGTTGACCAATCACCGCTTTTTGTTTTTTTTCCTCCTTCAATACCCATATTATCAAATAATATTGCTCCAATTTGTTTTGGTGAGGCTATATTAAATTCTTGCCCTGCAAGTTTGTATATTTCTTCTTCTAGAATTGCCAATTTCTTGCTAAATTCCTCACTCATATTTTTAAGAGCTATTGGATTTATATTTACCCCTGTTAGCTCCATTCTTGCTATTACATCTATCAATGGGCGTTCAATATTCTCATAGACGGAGGTCATTTTTTCTTTGGCAAGTCTTGGTTTTAGTATTTTCCATAGGCGTAAGGTTATTTCTGCATCTTCGGCGGCATAATCTAATGCTTTTTCTAAAGTTACCTTATCAAAGGTGATTTGAGATTTTCCTTTACCGCATATATCTTCATATTTAATATTCTGGTGATTGAAATACATCTTTGCCAGATTATCCAAGCTATGGCTATGGGAGGTACCATCAAGAACATATGATAAAAGCATGGTATCGTCCATAGGCGTCATTTCAATATCGTATTTGGCAAGTATTTGCCAATCATATTTAATATTTTGACCTATTTTAAGTACAGATGCATCTTCAAGAATAGGTTTTAGCATTCTTATAGCTTCTGTTATGTCTATTTGCTTTATATTATCTGAAGCGTCACCTAAAAGGTCAGCTTCTTTTCCTATATGTCCTAAAGGGATATAGGCTGCTTGTCCCAATTGAGATGAGATAGATATTCCTACCATTTTTGCTTTGGCTGGTGTTAGGCTGGTAGTTTCTGTGTCTATCACAAGAATGCCCGTTTTATATGCTTTATCAATCCATTTTTTTAAAGTTTCTACATCTTGTATTAAACTATATTTATTTTCTGATATCGAGGGAAATTTTTCTATAGAATTTTCATTATTGTGATTTGATGCTGTAGGGATTGCAATATTTCGACCAAGTCTTGTTGCAACACTCCTAAATCCTTGTTCTTGTAAAAATTCTACTAGCTTGTCCCCCGAAGGGTTATGGGCTTCCATCTCAGAAAAAGGAAGGGTTACAGGAACATTTCTATCTAAACTTACCAATTTCCTTGAAATTCTTGCCATTTCCGCATTCTCTATTAATTTTTCCCTGCGTTTTGGTTGTTTTATTTCTCCTGCTCTTTCCAATAATGTATCAAGGTCACCATATTCATTGATAAGCCCAGCTGCTGTTTTTATGCCTATTCCTGGTACTCCTGGTATATTATCGATAGAATCCCCTGCCAAAGATTGTACATCTATAACTTTTTCTGGAGGCACACCGAATTTATCTATTACCTGCTCTTTTCCAATAAATCTATTTTTCATAGGGTCAAGCATTCTAACCCCATCTTCTACAAGCTGCATTAAATCCTTATCCGAAGATACTATAGTAACATCTATATTTTGTTCTTTGGCAAGTCTGACATAAGTTGCGATTAGGTCATCTGCTTCATATCCCTCCATTTCCAGTGCAGGAATATCAAAAGCTTTTGTCGCTTCTCTTATCAAAGGAAATTGCGGTATCAAATCTTCGGGTGTTTCATCACGATTTGCTTTGTAAGCTGGATATATATCATTGCGATAATTTTTACGTGCCGCGTCAAAAATCACAGCTATTCTAGGTGCGTGGTAATCAGCCAGAAGCTTTACCAGCATATTTGTAAAACCAAGCACCGCGCCTACAGGAGTTCCATCAGAGGGTCGTGTCAGAGGTGGTAATGCATGATAAGCACGAAATATAAACCCCGAACCATCAACTAAAAATACTTCATCTTTTTTTTCTTTATTCATAAAACACAGAATAAAGAAAAAGGGCTGAAAAAATAGCCCTTATATAAATTTAGTAAATTTATTCCACATATTACGGATGTTATAGTTACGGACATTCTGGCTTAAGGGCTTTTTTAGCTGATTTCATTCCATTTCTTCCAGCGGAATTTAGGAGTCTTCTTGTTGCAGCATCATTGGTTGATTTACCCACTGCAATAGATAATACATTTGCTGCAATTCCTGTTAATGTTGCCTCACCTACATATTGCTTACATTTTGAATTTGTAACTCCCGCCTTTCTTGCTCTTTCTTGCATTTTTAATTCAGTAGAGCTTGGGTGAACCAATGTATATTCCCTACCAAATGTATTTACTCCTTTTTGTCTAGAATAGTCATTTAACAAATCAGAACTTGCACAACCTCCGAGTGCAGTTGTTGAAATTAAAAAAGATAATGTTAGTTTCATATTTCTCATTTTTATTTCCCTGTAAATTTAAGGAGCCAGAATGATAGCTGACTCCTTTATATTGGTTTTCCTAAAATTATTACTTAACCGCAGCATCAACACCATTACCAAGACTAGAACGTATTAGTTTTTGTGTAGCAGGGTCATTAGTTACACTTGAGGCTATTTTGTTTATACCATCACCTACAAGAGAACTAGCAAGGTCAGAACCCCATGAAGGTTGGTTAATCCACATTTCTTTTCTTCCTTTCCATGACGGCTCTCCTTTTATATTTACTGAATCTCCAGATAGCATTGCCCTCTCATCTTCAAAGCTAATATCATCTTCGAATGTTGTGCTCATATCACCTGGTTCTTTAGGAGGAACCTCATCAAAAGCAATTCCTCTTGCATTATAGACGGCCTTTCTATTTTGCCATGACTCCAAACGTTTTTGGTATGAAAGTTTCTCCTTAATTATCATTGCAGAATTTAGTGCCTTTCCTCTTTCAGTATTATGACATTCATTAACACTGGGCGTTGTTTTTCTCAGCTCTCTTATCACTTGTGATGAATAACGAAAATCACCCATTGCATCACCAGCAGCGCCGAGAACTTTCTCTTTTGCGTAACCTGTTAACAATGAACTAGCACCACTGGCCTGACAAGTATAATCCTGAATTTGCCCTAATGCATTATCGGCAAAACTTGCAACTGAAGATGCTGATGATGCAAGCGATGAACCTATTGACTCTAAACCAGCAGCCTCTGATAATTTTATAAAGCCTGAACTGAGCAAAACTGTACCTGCCAGAGCTAATAATGTATATCTATTTATCTTAACCATATCTTTGTTTCCCACTTTCATTCCACCATATCTATTTCCACTATTCTACGGATATCTTAATTATATCGCATTTTATTTAAATTATGCAAATTTTTGTATTCTGTAGTTAATTTTTGCTGTAATCTATGAGGCTTGAGGCAATTATTCATCTATATTACAGCATAAAGACTAATTGCTGCTGCATTGGAAACATTTAAACTCATAATCGGTGGCTTAGTAGGTAGTTTTGCCAAAATATCACATTTTTCTTTTAACAAATGTCTTATTCCTGCTCCTTCTGCTCCTAATATAAGAGCTATTTTCTCGGGTTTGTCTATTTCCCCTATATTTTTTTCTCCTCGTTCATCTAGCCCTATAACCATATACCCACATTCTTTTAGCTTATTTATTGTTCTTGAGAGATTTATTTCATTTGCTAATTTTATATGTTCTATAGCTCCGCATGCTGTTTTTGCTAATATGGTTTTTAGCTCTGGTGCATGTTTTTTTTGCATTATTATACCTTTTGCTCCCAGTGCACAGGCCGACCTTATAATTGCGCCGACATTATGAGGGTCTGTTACTTGATCTAATATCAATATAATTTCTTTTGTTGAATTGCTTTTTGCGTTTACTATGTCATTTACATCATATTCAGGCAAGGGGCCTGCATTTATGGCTATACCTTGATGAACAGAACCTTGTGGTAAAGAATTATCAAGAATTTCTTTGCTGATTATAACAGGCTCTGGTCTTTTAAGACCATTTTTTGATGATTTTATAATAATATTTTTAAAAGCATCATAGGCATTTTTAGTAAGATAAAGATTATTTATACTTCTTTGAGGATTAAGCCATGCTTGAGTTACGGCATGTACACCAAATAGATTTATCTTTAACGATTCTCTTTTTTGTTTTGGTTTGTTTTGTATTTTATTAC
>JALTZE010000046.1 GCA_027051315.1 Micavibrio sp. | reverse complement strand
CTTATAGACATACTGATAAAAGCTACGATAACTAATAGTGGAAGAATTTTTATTCTTTCAATTACCCTCATTAATATTTTTCCTTTTGCTTGAGTGCGCGGAATAATTCTTTTTCTGCATCGCTTTGTAAATCTTCCATTTCATCCCATTCCATTTCTTCATCAATATCATATTCAAATTCTGGGTCTTTTATATTAAAGCCTGTGAACATATCATCTACATTATTTTCACTATCCTTAGGCTTAATAAAATCTATTTGTTCATTTTCTTCAAAATTTTGTCTTCTTTTGTAATCATTTGGTGCTTTTTTCCTTGCTGTTTGTGAAGTTTTTTCTAAACGTTCTGCTAAGCTATTACCGATTTCTGTCATTAATTGTAATTCTTGGGATAGTCCTTTAGATTTGTTTATAAGATGTTGAAGCTCCTCACCAGAACTTCCTGCTGTTTCTTTCATAGATTTTATTGCATCTTCAGCCCTGATAATATTATTTGATAATTCAGTAAGTAGTTTTTCAAATTCACTTCTGCTATTACGAAATGTTTTTAGGCTTACAGAAAGGCGGGCGGCATAAAATATTGTTAAGCCAAGTAACAATATTATAATTATATCAAAAAGCAGAGATATATCCCATTCTGCCATTACTCATTCTCCTTATTTTCAGGAGGAATATATTTATCTATCATAACGGCTATATTCCCCTGTTTTTGCCCAAGTGGTCCTTTAAACATTGGGACATCACCACATCTAAGTTCCACTAAATCCTCTGTTGTGGCATTGAGCATAATTTGTGAACCAACTTTCATATTAAGCAAATCATCCAAAGAAACCGTTAATTCACCTAAAACTGCTGATAATTCTACGTCCGTCTGGTATAATTCTTTGGTTAAGTGATTTTCCCAGATAGAATCCCTACCAAATTTTTCCCCCATAAACATTTGAAGTAGAAGTTCACGGATAGGCTCTAATGTTGCGTAGGGTATTAATATTTCACATCTTCCTCCCCTATCACCCATATCGATACGAAGCCTAGCAAGAACGCAGGCATTTCCACTTTGTGTAATAGCTGCGAATCTTGGATTTGTTTCCATTCTATCCAAAGTAAAGCTTACAGGAGAAAGGGGGTCAAATGCTGAAGATTGGTCAGTAAGTATTACATGCACCATTCTTTCAACCAATCTTGTTTCTATAGTAGTATAGGGGCGTCCTTCCACTCTGATTGCTGGTGTTCCTTTACGCCCACCTAGCAGTACATCTACTATTGAATATATAAGAGCCGAGTCAACAACTAATAAACCGCTGTTGTCCCATTCTTCTGCCTTGAAAACAGAAAGCATTGCTGGAAGAGGAATTGAATTCATGTAATCGCCAAAACGGACAGTAGAAACCTGATCCAAAGAAACTTCGACATTATCAGACGTAAGATTCCTCAATGAGGTAGACATCAGCCTGACCAAACGGTCAAACACGATATCCAACATTGGAAGTCTTTCATAATTAACCAAAGCGGAGTTAACTAATGCCATTACTCCTGAGGTTTCTCCGTTACCATCGCCCTCATCGTCAAAGCCAAGAAGTGAGTCTATTTCATTTTGATTTAGAATACGGGTATTTCCTTCATCATCATCGCCATCGAATGAAGGAACAGCATCGGGCTCTACTATGTTCTCGTTTGATTTATCACCAGAATCATCAGAATCATCGGAACCACCAGACATGGATTCCCACTCTTCCATCATAGCGCGTTCTTCTTCGCTCATTTCTTCTAATTCATCGGCATCAGACATTGAATATTCCTTTAGTTACTTTTTCTATATTACAACAAGGCAAAAATTATGCCAAATCATATTTCAATGTTACTGAATTAGTATTTCTTGAAATAGTACATTTTTTATTTCTATTGGTTTTATGGCTAAATTAACTCTTGCTTTTAACTCCGTTCTTAATCTTGCTATACCCATTGACCCTCTTAAATCTTGCACTCTTAATTCGCTTAGATATCCTCTTATTTTATCTATTATACGTGGCATCATTTTTTCAACAATTGCTTGGTCTTCTGGCTTTTTAAGCTCAAGCTGTACACTTAGGCGCAAATATTGTGGTCTATTAGCGGGGCTGTTAAGACTGACCAATATATCATCTAATTTAACGAATACTGGGTCATCTATCATTTCTTCTTCAGTAGTTTCTTCTTTGGAATGTTCGACTGTTTCTTCTTTACCTAGATATTTATCAAGAAATCCGGAAAAATAAAGACCTCCTCCTATGGCTACTAATAATAGAATAGGAAGAACAATCATTAATATTTTCTTTGATGAGCCGCCTGAATTTTCATCTTCACCGCCTTCAACATCTTCGGCTCTTTCATCACCTTCTTCTAGTTCATCTTCGTTTTCTTTTTTTTCTTCGTCTGCCATTTGCTACATTCCTGAAAGTTTATAAGAAAAATATATATTTGTATAATATAGAGCAAAACTAACTGTTCGTCTAACCCCCGATTTATAACTATAGCATTTTTACAAGGAAATTATTGCCTGTTTTATGGGATATTTCTGCCCACTCATATGAGTTCTAAAACTAGAAACAATACAGCCACAATACACTATCTACTTGTTATCACTTATAAAAACCCAATGGCACAGCAAATGCAAGGGTAAAATCGAGAAAAAATAAACATATCAGGGTTATTAAGATGGAAAATAGTATTTATATAGCTTTATCAAAACAAGCAGTCATTCGTAACAATATGGGGATTGTTGCTAATAATATAGCCAATATGAATACTACTGGTTATAGAGGGCAAAATCTCCTTTTCAAGGAATATATTTCTCAACCAAGAGGTATGGAATATGATATATCCCAAGTATATGATTACGGGCAGTATCAAAATGCTGCACCTGGTCCGATGCAAAGAACAGGAAACAAGCTTGACGTTGCTTTGGAAGGAAGTGGCTTTTTTGGAATAATTACAAATGATGGTATTAAATATTCCAGAGCTGGTAGCTTTTCAATAAATTCAAATGGGGAACTTGTAAATTCAAATAATGATAAGGTTGCTTCGGCAGGTGGTGGTCCTATCAATATACCACAAGGAACTATTGATATAAGCATAGCGGAAAATGGAAATATTTCCGCCGATGGTTCGTTAATTGGTCAAATAATGATTCATGAATTTGACAATTACGAGGAGCTTACTCCTTTTGGAAACAATCTTTATTCCTCTCCTACTCCTGGAAATCAGGCAGTAAATACTCGTGCTATACAGGGGATGCTTGAAGGCTCAAATGTAAATGCAATTTCAGAGATGACCAAGATGATTGATATTAGCAGAAAATATCAATCAATACAAAAGATGGTACAAGGCGAACATGAAAGACTTAAAAACGCAATAGAAAAATTATCAAGAGTATAAAAAATAATATGTAAGGAGAAAAAAGATGAGGTCACTTGATATAGGCGCAACAGGAATGCTGGCACAGCAAATGAGCGTTGATGTAATATCGAACAATATAGCAAATATGACAACCACAGGATATAAACGCCAAAGAGTGGAATTTCAGGATTTGATATATCAAAATCAAACCAGACCTGGTTCAACTTCCAGTGATTCTAATACTACGGTTCCTGCTGGTATTCAGCTTGGACTTGGGGTTAAGCCTGTTTCTGTATATAGGCTTCATGAGCAAGGCCCTTTGCAAAATACGGGTAATGATTTTGATTTGGCAATTACTGGAGAAGGTTATTTTAAAATTGAATTACCAGGTGGAAATACAGCATATACCAGAGCTGGTTCATTTCAGGTAAATGAAAATGGTGAAGTTGTAACCGCACAAGGATATAGAGTATTACCCTCAATCACAATACCGCAAGATGCTTTGGGTGTAGATATAAATGATAGTGGGGAGTTTCTTGCCAAACTTCCTGGGCAGGTTAACCTTTCAAATTTAGGGCAGATTGAGCTTGCGAGATTTATAAATCCAGCTGGACTTGAAGCTGTTGGCGATTCCTTATTCATGGAAACACAAGCATCAGGAACACCTTTAACAGGAATACCAAATAGAGATGATTTTGGTGCAATAAGGCAGGGATTTGTTGAAAATTCTAATGTCGATGTTGTGGAAGAAATAACAAAGCTTATTTCAGCGCAAAGAGCTTATGAAATGAATTCAAATGTAATAAGTACAAGTGATGAAATGATGGGAACAACAACCCAGCTAAGATAATAGGTAAATAGATAAAAGGGAGAAAAAAATGTATATATCATTATTATTAAAACCAGATTTTACGTTTAGAGTATTAATCTTGCTAATGATAGTGATGTTATGCTCCCTTTTTATCGCAATAAAAAGTAAACAAGCTTTTGCTATAGACATCATAAATAAAGCAATAGTTACAGAAGATAGCTTCAAGTTAAGTGATATTTTTACTGATATTACTCCTGAAAAAGATGTTGTACTTGGGATATCTCCTAAAGCAGGTGATGAAATAACTTTAAATGCTCGTACATTACTTAGATTATCTTCGGTTTATAATCTTGGTTGGAGCCCTCAGTCAATCACCGATAGGGTTACTATAAAAAGGAACGCAACAATAGTTAAAGAAGAAACTATAAATAATGCGATTACCAGTGAAATAGAAAAAAAGATGAATGGAAGAAAAGTAAAATTGATTATATCTGGTGCTCTTCCTGAAATAAATCTTTCTCCGGAGCTTCCTGCTACTGTAGAAGTTTCTTCACTTGATATTAATGATAAGGGGTGGTTTGAAGCTAATATTGCATCACCTTCGATTTCCAACCCTGTTAGAACAGCTACTATTTACGGAGAAGCAAGAAAAATCATATCTGTACCAGTGGTAAAAAATGCTCTGAAAAATGGTTATATCATTGGAAGCAATGATATTGAGTGGCTGGATATAGAAGAAAGAAACATAAAATATAATGCGATAATAAATGCTGAAGATATTATCGGAAAAACACCTCGAAGAATGATACGTCCGCAAACAATATTACTAGATAATGACCTTGAGATGCCTCAACTAGTTAAAAGAGGTGAAAATGTTACAATTTTGTTTGAAAATGGTGCTCTTATGCTTAGCGCTGATGGCAAAGCCCTAGAAGACGGAGCACAGGGTGAATTTATAAAAGTTGTAAATTCAGGCAGTAATAGAACTATAGAAGCGGTTGTTGAAGACACAAGGCTTGTAAGAGTTATAAGATAAGGGGGAAAATTATGATAATAACTACTATTAAATTTACATTTAAATATGCACCTGCATTATTTGTTCTTGCTGTACTTACAAGCTGTTCAACAGTTGAAAGGCTTGCTGATGTTGGAAAAGCTCCTGAGCTTACAAGGATAGAAAATCCGCAAACAAAAGAAGATTATCGACCTGTAAGCATGCCAATGCCAATTGTAAAAAAAGAAGAAAAAGGCGTTAATTCGTTATGGTCAGGAAATAGAAAAACATTTTTTGAAGACCAAAGGGCTAATAATGTAGGAGATATTCTTACCGTACTAATTGAAATAGATGATGAAGCAGAATTTAAGAATAAAACAAATAGAACAAGGAGTAGTTCAGAAGGTGCAGGACTTAATAATTTACTTGGACTTGAAGCTTCTCTTAATCGTGTATTGCCGCAAGCTGTTAATAATGCAGACCTTGTTGATATGAAATCTGATTCTTCGCTTGCTGGAAATGGAATAACAAAAAGAGAAGAAGTTATGACATTAAGTCTGGCTGCTACGATTACTCAGATTCTAC